>NZ_JBQWIE010000034.1:0-37466 GCF_056745525.1 Parasediminibacterium sp. HNIBRBA5674
AGTTTGATGAGTGTGGTAACTTTTAAACTCTTTTCGATGCTCACTTATTTTATAACTAGCAACTTGCGTTAATTAATAAAAACACTTTGGTATAATTTATTTGTGTTTTATATTCGGTGAAAAATAAGCGACCATGAAAATTATTAGCGTAAAAGACAGACAACTTTCTAGCACAGAGTTTTTTGAGTTCTTAAAACAATTGGTAGCCATCCTTACCAAGTACGATACTACCAAGCTGAAAATTAAAAACGTAGCAGATGCCTTAGTGGCCATTTTTACTAGCCTGCAAGCGGCTTTAGACAAAGAAAAAGCCAACCAACTCAACAAAATTTTAAACGAACTAGACCACAAAAGAGATGTATTGATTAGCGCTTTTGTAGCATATCTACACGCTATGACAGATTATCCCGATGCTACCGTAGCAGTACATGCAGCTAGTTTATTACAATACATTACTGGCTTTAGTAACAATATTGCGAGAGAAACACAACTTGCAGAAACCACTATTCTTACCAACATTACTGATGGTTTATTAAACAACCCATCACGTAACGCAGCAGTAATAGCGGTTAATGGCTTGCCTTGGGTTACAGCTATTAAAGCGGTAAATGACAATTACAGCACACAATATGGCAACCGCATTAGTGAAGACAGCAGTAATAAACAAGTAGAAACATTTACCGCCGTACGCAAAAAAGCTGTAACAGCCTATGGCGCACTGATAACCCTATTGCAAAGCCGCTACAACACGGCTAAAGAAGACAATCTAGACATTAGCCTTTACGAAACCTGCATGGCAGATATTAATACCTTAATTACCAAAGTGAATATTTTGGCAGCTACATCAAAGCCGAATGATAAAAGTGGGGATGAAGGGAAGTAAAAGAATTGTTTAAGCAAATAATAAGATTTTCAATAAAACTCTAAATAATTATTAAAATTTTCAAAAAAGTCTTTTATTTACCAATACAATCCTTATAAATAAAATCTCAACAGCGTAGCCGAAAGCTGTAATTTTTCAACGTAGGCAAAAAAACTAAACCCAAATGAGAAGAATGTTTTCAAAAAACTTGCTAACAATGCTTTTAGTAAGTATGACACTTTTTAGCACCTCTTGTGCTACAATTTTAGGCGGTAAGGTTTCAGATTACCAAAGAACTAAGCCAACTGCAGGTCAACCAGCAAGAAAACTACGTGTAGTTGCCTTTGTTGCTGATGTTTGTTTTGGACTTATTCCAGTAGTTGTAGACTTTGCAACTGGTGCCGTTTACAGACCTGAAAACAAAAATTAAGTCAAAAGCAGGTTACTTATGAGAAGTCTTTACAGTCATTTCTAACCTGCTTTTAATTATTCCACATATCAATGAAGTAATCTAGTTGTTATAAAGGGGTTACAAAAAATCATCCACCTAATTACCGTTACATTTGCCATCTAAAATTTAGAGTGATGCAAACCTTAAGTGCGGATATTAAAAAACTAGAACGCCATTTTTTACCTGCTGATTTTACGGTAACAACTTGGGAAAGTTTAGAACCTTATTTTAAACAATTATTAGATAGAGACATTGCTTCGGTGGCAGACCTACACCAATGGCTAAAAGACATGAGCGAGGTAGAAGCGGTGGTAAGTGAAGATGCTTGCTGGCGCCAAATAAAAATGACTTGCGATACTACCGACAAGGCATTGGAAGAAGCGTTTACCTATTTCTGTATGGAAATTCAGCCAAAGCTGCAACCTTATGCAGACGCGCTGAACAAAAAACTGATTGCCTCACCATTTACCGCTGAGCTAGACAAAGACCAATACTTCACTTATTTGCGCAGCGTAAAAAAGAATATTGATTTATTTAGAGAAGAAAATATACCGCTACAGGCAGAACTAAGTGTGATGCAGCAACAGTACGGTGCTATTGCTGGTAAAATGACGGTGGAAGTAAATGACCAAGAATACACGCTGCAACAAGCGAGTAAATTTTTAGAAAGTCATGATAGAAACCTGCGTGAAAGCGTGTTCCGCAAGATACAAGAGCGCCGCCTGCAAGATCAAGATGCGATGCATGAATTGTACTCGCAGTTGATAGCAAAACGCCATCAAGTAGCCGTAAATGCTGGTTTTGCTAATTATCGTGATTATAAGTTTGTAGAACTTGGCAGATTTGATTATACCAAAGAAGATTGCTTTGACTTTCACGAGGCAGTGAAGCTGCATGTGTTACCATTAATTGAAACCATTTACGCTAAAAAGAAAGCCAAACTTGGTTTAGCTACGCTAAGACCTTGGGATACTGAAGCCGAACAAGAAGGTGTAACACCGTTAAAACCATTTACCACAGGTTCAGATTTGTTAAGCAAATCTATCACTTGCTTTGAGCAGTTGAACCCGTTTTTTGCTGACTGCTTACGCAAAATGGACGAGCTAAAACATTTTGACCTAGAAAGTAGGAAAGGTAAAGCACCGGGTGGTTATAATTGTCCGCTAACAGAAAGTGGCGCACCATTTATATTTATGAATGCTGCTGGGCAAATGAGTGATGTAACGACCATGGTACATGAAGGTGGTCATGCGATACATTCGTTTTTAGCACACGAGCTAGAGTTAAGTGCGTTTAAAGAATATCCGATGGAAATAGCAGAAGTAGCAAGCATGGCTATGGAACTATTTAGCATGAACCATTGGGAAAGCTTTTTTGATAATGCAGATGATTTAAAAAGAGCGAAAGAGCATCAATTGGAAAGAACGATTACGATTTTCCCTTGGATAGCCATTATAGATAAATTTCAACATTGGGTGTATGAAAACCCAACGCATACTGTGGCTGAAAGAACCGAAACTTGGACGGCAATTTTAAATGAGTTTTCTACCAAGAGTATTGATTTTACTGGCTTAGATATGTACAGAGCCATTGCTTGGCAGCGTCAGTTGCATTTATTTGAAGTGCCGTTTTACTATATTGAATATGGTATTGCGCAGCTAGGCGCAATAGGTTTATGGATGCAATACCAAGCCAATCCGCAACAGGCATTGCAAAACTATATTAATGCACTAAGCTTAGGTGGTACTAAAACCTTGCCTGCCTTGTATGAAGCGGCAGGATTACAATTTGATTTATCGCCTAATCACATCAAAACTTTGATGGAATTTGTGAGTGTAGAGATGGAAAAATTGTAATTATTTCACACAAAGGAACTAAGAAGACAAAGGATACGAAGAATAGTATTTGTTATAATTACGGCTCGCAGAATGCGGGCCGTAATTGTTTTATATTTCATCTAATCTAAAAGTTGCTTTTACTCTAATGCCCTTTTCTGTTTGCTGTAAAGTACAGCATTCGTTTACAGGGTCGTGTTCAAAAAAGAGGATGTAATTATTGTCAACTGCTTCTTGCAGAAAGCTTGTTTTTTCTTGCAGGGTAGTGAGTGGAAACATATCGTAACCCATTACATAAGGCAAAGGTATGTGTGCGGTAGAAGGCAATAAATCTGCCATGTACACAATCGTGTGACCTTTGTAAGTTAACTGTGGTAGCATCATTGCATCGGTATGACCATTGGCTATGCGATAGCTGATATTGCTAGTAATACCTGAAGGAATATTGAGTAATAATTGTTTGCCATCTAAGTTTTGCCAATTATCTGAAGGCATTGGTACAAATTGTAGTTTGCCACTTGCTTCTATTGGTAAAATATTCTCTTTTAGGAAGGAGGCTTTTTCTCTTGCATTAGGCTGTGTAGCCCACAACCAATGGCGTTGATTGCACCAGAAATTGGCGTTCTTAAATGCTGATACTAATTGGTCACCATAACTTACAATAGCACCACCACAGTGATCAAAATGTAAGTGCGTGAATACTACATCGGTAACATCTTCTTTGGTAAACCCATACTTTGCTAAAGAACTATCCAACGTGTCATTACCAAACATGTAGTAATGTGAAAAAAACTTCGCATCTTGTTTGTCACCCATGCCAGTATCTACCAAAATTAGTTTGCCTTCATCTTCTATCAATAAACAACGCAAAGCCCAGCTACACATGTTATTGTCATCGGCAGGGTTTAGTTTGTTCCAAATACTTTTAGGCACTACACCAAACATAGCACCGCCATCTAGCTTAAAATAACCTGCGTTGATAGAGTAGAGTTTCATTGTGGCAATTAGGAATTTCTAATTTGAGATTGATTATTGTGTAACAACCGCTTTATGTTTTTTCTCTGCTTTGATGGTATAAATTAATAGCAATAAACCAACAATAAAAAAGGTCATTAGGGCTAAAATAGAATTGCGTTGAGAGCCACCTGCTAGCTCAGTAATATAGCCGTAGCTGAACATACCAATCACAATCGCTATTTTTTCAGTTACATCGTAAAAACTAAAAAACGACGTCGTGTCTTTGGTTTCAGGCATTAGCTTGGCGTAAGTAGAACGGCTTAAAGATTGAATACCGCCCATTACAAAACCAACTACAGTAGCCAAACCGTAAAACTGATAGATACCATTACGAGGTACTAAATAACCGAGAACACAACAGATAATCCAAATAACTACCACACCTGCTAGTACTTGTAAGTTGCCAAACTTGCCAGATAATTTAGACATTAACAAAGAGCCAGGAATAGCTACCAATTGTATTAATAAGATGGCAACAATTAGGTTGGTTACGGGGATATTCAATTCGCTTTTACCATACAAAGTAGCTGCAAGCATAATGGTTTGCACACCCATATTGTAGCAGAAAAAGGCAGCTAAATATCTTTTTAAAACAGGTAGTTTTTTTATTTGTGCAAATACTTTTTTTAATTCAATAAAACCATTGGCTACAATATTATGCTCTGGCCTTACAGCAGCAGGCGTGCCATTTGGCAATACTTTTAAAGGAATTTGTGCGAAGCCAAACCACCAAATACCAACTAATAAAAATGAAATTTGTAAAGATTGAGCGTCAGTAGATAAACCGAATAACTCTTTTTTAAATAGTAATACAAAGCACACAATTTGCAGCAACACACTACCAATATAGCCCATGGTAAAGCCTTTAGCACTTACACGGTCTTGGTCTTCTTCTGCGGCAATTTCTGGCAAGTAAGAATTGTAAAATACTAAGCTGCTCCAATAACCAATGCATGCAATAATTACCAAAATAATACCTAGCGTTACAGTATGCCCATTAAAAAAATACAAGCCACTGCAAGCGACGCTACCCATGGTACAGAAGAAACGCAAGAACGATTTTTTATTGCCTTTATAATCTGCAATTGATGATAGAATTGGGCTCATAATGGCCACAATTAAGAAAGCAAAACCCAATGCATAATTGTACAAAGCAGTGTTTACGTAGCTTCTGCCTAAAAATTGTACTTCGTTGTGCGTAGCATCGTTTTTAGTTACTGCTTCAAAATATGCAGGAAACATAGTTGAGGTAATAACTAGATTGTAGACACTATTGGCCCAATCGTACATGGCCCAACCATTAATAATTTTCTTAGAAGCAGTTTTCATACGTGAATAGTTAGTGGTTAGTAGTTAAAGGATAAACGTGAAATACCTTATTAGAAGTTGCTATTATTTCACGTTTACCCTTTAACGTTTTACTTATTTAATAACGCCTTGTTGAATTAATAATAACACAGCAATACCAACAATAATTCTGTACCAGCCAAATAGTTTAAAACCATGTTTTTGCAAATAGCTAATAAAAAATTTAATAGCCAATAATGCCACCACAAATGCTACTACATTACCAATACCTAGTAGTATTAAGTTGTCTTTATTCTTTAAAATTTCAGGGTGCGTGGTAAAGGTTTTTAGTAATTTATAACCTGTTGCCGCTGCCATAGTTGGTACGGCCAAAAAGAAAGAAAATTCTGCCGCTACGTTTCTTGTAAGCTTTTGTTGCATACCACCTATAATACTTGCAGCACTTCTACTTACACCAGGTATCATCGCTATGCATTGCCAAATACCAATAATAAAACCTGTTTTAAAAGTAATGTCTTTTTCCTCGGCAATTGTAGGTGTTTTAAATAATTTATCTACAAATAGTAACGCAATACCGCCTACTAATAAACTCACAGCAACAGTTGTAGGACTTTCTAATAAATCGTCAATTTTATCAGAAAATAATTTACCTAATACTAAAGCTGGTATTACCGCTACTGCCAATTTTAAATAAAATTGCCATTTTGAAAAATCGAAAAACTTTTTCCAATATAAAATCACTACTGATAGTATAGCACCAAGTTGAATTGCAACCTCAAATAATTTGGTAAACTCATCTTTTTCAATACCCATGATTGAGCTTGTAATAATCATGTGTCCAGTGCTAGAAACTGGTAAAAACTCTGTAAGTCCTTCTACAATTGCGATGATGATAGATTGTAATTTGTCCATAAGTGTGGTTAGTTATTTTTGTATAAAGTAAAGAAACAAAAAAAGCGATGATAAACATCGCTTTACTATTATAAGATTGTCAAATTATGCTTCAGACTTTGATTTTTTAAAAATGGCGAAGATCTCTACCAATAAGCCTAAGATGATTAAAATAGGTGCTACAGTAACACGTGTAGTGCTATACACAACGTTGTAATCAAAAACTTTAGGATCAGCATTTTTGCCACCGCTCATTAAAAACATACCCAATGCAATAATTGCAGCACCAATACCCATCCATAAGTAATTATCTTTTGTAAAAAGCGGTGCTAAAGCAGTTGTTGTTTTTTTAGTCTCAGCCATAATTGTGTGTTTAAAAGAGAGTGCAATATAAGGAAGTCAATTGTGAATAGTCAATAGTCAATATTTTTTTCACCTTTTATCATTCACTGTCGTCTATCGACTGTGGGCCATCGACCAATTAATATAAATCGTCCAATTTCATTTTTAAGTATTTCAAAACACTTCTATGAGTACTCAAAAGCGAAATACCAACACCTATCAGCGTCATACCGCCAAATAGCGTTAATGTTAATTCTGTGTTTCTAATACCACGCAACTGAGGAAATTGACTTTCAGCCCATTGAATCATGGTGAACAGCAACACAATGGCAATAGCAGAACTAATTAAGCCATTAATTATCGCTTTTATATCCATTGGCTTTGCAATAAAACCTCGTGTAGCGCCTACCATTTGCATGGTTTTAATTAAAAATCGGTTGCTAAACATGGCCAAGCGAATGGTATTATCGATGCTAAAAATTACAATCACACACAGCACAATAGCTACTACCAAAAATATCAAGCCTATTTTACTAGCTTTCTCGTTAAGGCTAGTTACTAATGTAGGTGGATATTGCAATTCGGTAATTTGATTGCCATATGCAGCCATTAACATGCTAGATACTTTTTTTAAGCTATCAGCATTTACATACTCAGACTTTGCATAAAAATCTATGCTTTCAGGCAATGGGTTCACGTCTAAAATCTTCGCCCAATCCTCATTATTTTCCTTGTTCCAAATTTCTTTAGCCGTTTCTTTATTTACGTAAGTCACGTTTTTAGCAAAAGGCTGCGCAGCAATATATTGTTGAATTTGCGCAATGGTATCTTTGTTTTGCGTACGCAAATAGGCACTTAAGCGAATGTCTTCTTTAAAATTGTTGGCCACTTGCTTAAAATTTAAGAAAAACCAACCCATAATACCCATAATTAATAATACCAAACTTACACCCACAATGCTGTAAATGTAATTGGGTTTACTACGTTTTAAACCGCCTTTGCCTGCTGCTGCCATATTTTCAATTTTTGGTCTTCCCCTTTTGGGGGAAGGTTTGGATGGGGGCTGCAAATGTAGCCAAACACATACATTTGCAACCATTATAACGCATTTGGTAGTTGCTAAAGTATGTGTATTGCTAATTAAACTGCTATAAAGTTTTGTTAGTTTTTTTATGTAACCAGCAGTTGTGTACTATTAAACAGTTGTTGCAAGTTCATACTGAGTTTACGAAGTACCTACTGCATCGGTTAGATACTTCATTCAGCTTTTATCTATGCGTAGTGTTAATTAGTAAATATAAAACATCAAAATTTCCCGTTAGGGCTAGGGCACATGGAATATAAATTTAGAGAAATAGAGAAAAAGTGGCAAGATGTATGGGCAGATAAGCAGGCCTATAAAGTGAGTAATATTAGTGATAGGCCTAAGTGCTATGTGTTAGATATGTTTCCTTACCCAAGTGGTGCAGGCTTGCATGTGGGCCATCCATTAGGCTACATTTCTAGCGATATTTATAGCCGTTACAAAAGGTTAAAAGGCTTCAATGTATTGCATCCTATGGGTTACGATGCCTTTGGCTTGCCGGCAGAACAATATGCGATTGAGCATGGTATTCACCCAGAAATTTCTACTGCTAATAACATCAATAATTTTAGAGCGCAACTTGATAAAATTGGTTTCAGCTACGATTGGGACAGAGAAGTAAATACGTCTAAACCAGAATATTACAAATGGACGCAGTGGATTTTTCTACAATTATTTAATAGCTGGTTTAACCGTGCTAGTAAAAAAGCAGAACCAATTACTACGCTAATTAGTGCTTTTGAGAAAGAGGGCTCTAAAGCGGTCGATGGTCAACGGTCAACGGTCAACAGTTTTTCTGCTGCCGAATGGCAAGCGTTTGACGAGAAAACCAAACAAGCTATTTTAATGGAATTTCGCTTGGCGTATTGTGGCTATGGCGAGGTAAACTGGTGCGAGGCTTTAGGCACCGTATTGGCAAATGATGAAGTGGTAAATGGTGTAAGCGAACGTGGTGGTCATCCTGTGGTAAAAAAGAAATTGCGTCAGTGGTATTTGCGCATTACAGAATATGCTGACCGCTTGCTTGAAGGCTTGCAAACAGTAGACTTTAGTGATGCCATGAAGGAAATGCAAACCAACTGGATTGGTAAAAGTTATGGGGCAGAAATAACGTTTAACATCGCTAGTCGTAAATCGAATAACGGTAGTGAACTTGCGAATAACGATTCTCGATTAACGGTATATACAACTCGCCCCGATACCATTTTTGGTGTTGACTTTATGGTAATTGCACCAGAGCTAGAATGGATACCTGAGGTGGTAAGTGCTGAGCAACAACAAGCGGTTGAGGACTATTTGACTTATGTAAAAAGTCGTAGCGATAGAGAACGTCAGGCAGAGAAAAAAATAAGTGGTGTGTTCACTGGTGCTTATGCAATTAACCCATTTGATGGTCGTGAAATTCCTATCTGGATAAGCGAATATGTATTGGCTGGTTATGGTACAGGCGCTATTATGGCCGTGCCTTGTGGTGATGAGCGTGACTTTAAATTTGCCAAACACTTTAATATTCCTATCACCAATATTTTAGGTGATGCGTTTAATGGTGAAGAACCCAACCCTACTAAAGACGCTATTTTAACCAATAGTGGCTTTTTAAACGGTATGGTATTGCGTGATGCGATAGATGTGGTGATTACCAAGCTAGAAGAAATGGGTATTGGTACACGCAAAACCAATTTTAAAATGCGTGATGCTGCGTTTAGCCGTCAGCGTTATTGGGGCGAACCTTTTCCTATTCAATGGAAAGATGGTACAGCATTTCCTTTAGCAGAAACCGAATTGCCTTTAGAATTACCAAAAGTAGATTCTTACTCGCCAGGCCAAGAAGGTGAAGGTCCTTTAGCCAATATACCTGAATGGGTGGCGAAAGAATTAGAGACCAATACGATGCCTGGTTATGCTGGTTCTTCTTGGTATTTCTTGCGTTATATGGATCCTCACAATACTGAAACATTTGCCAGCAGACAAGCCACGGATTATTGGAATCAAGTAGACTTATACATTGGTGGTACAGAACATGCTGTAGGGCATTTATTGTACAGCCGTATGTGGACGAAAGCCTTGTACGACCTAGGTTTTATTGGTTTTGATGAACCATTTAAGAAGTTATTAAATCAGGGGATGATTACTGGTGAGAGTGCATTTGTTAATATGTTAGGTGTGACTTTTGTAAAAAATATTCAAGCTACAATCACAGAAGATGACGAGGTAAATTTGATTTATTTAAAAGAAAAGTATTCAATTATAAAGGATAAATATATATCGTCGGATTTAATTGATTATATTAAAAAATCATACTTTAAAATTGATAATGAGGATGAAAAGAAACACATGGCAATTAGGAATCAAATAATCCAATATTTCATTGGTACTTTAAATCAAGAAATAAAAGAACTAGGATTAGAGGGTAAATTTGAATTATCGCCTTTTCCAATGGCTTTTACAGTTTTCAAAATGAGAGTTCCTATCGACTATGTTAATACAAAAAATGAACTTGACTATGAAAGATTAAAGCAGGAAGATGCTCGATACTCAAATAGTGATTTTTTATCCGCCTCAGGAACATTTATTTGTTCCCGTGAAGTTGAAAAGATGTCTAAGTCTAAGTTGAATGTTGTTAATCCCAATGATATAATAGAAAAATTCGGTGCAGATACTTTTAGAATGTACGAGATGTTTTTAGGTCCAGTAGACCAAAGTAAACCTTGGGACACAAAAGGTATTGAAGGCGTGCATCGCTTTTTAAAGAAACTATGGCGCTTATTTTTTGATGATATAAAAGGTAAGGTTTGGAACGAAAACGAACCAACGGCTGAAGAGTTAAAAATTTTACACAGAACCATTCAAAAAATTGAAAGCGATACAGAGCGTTTTAGCTTTAATACAGCCGTATCTGCATTTATGGTTTGTGTAAATGACCTAAGCGATGCAAAATGTAACAAACGTGCTATTCTAGAACCTGTATTAATATTGCTTACACCTTATGCACCACATATTGCAGAAGAATTATGGAGTGCTTTAGGCAATACAACCTTAATTATTGATGCGGCTTATCCAAAATTTGAAGCTAAGTATGTAGCAGAAAGCAGTAAAGATTATCCGGTAAGTATTAATGGTAAAGTACGTGCGAATATTACCATTGCATTAGATGTAGAACAAGCAGCCGTAGAAGAAATTGTATTGGCAAATGACACGGTACAAAAATGGCTTGAAGGTAAAGCACCTAAAAAAATCATCTTTGTAAAAAACAGAATGATCAATATTGTGCCTTAAAAAAATAGGAACACTGATGTTACGGATTTGAACGGATGAAGCGAATTTTTACATAAGAACGACAAACAAAGGGTACATAGTCAATTACTATGTGCCCTTTGTTTATCTATGAACCTATGTGTTTAATTTTACGCTACGACAAAAGCTGCATAAAGAACTGAAAGTACAAAAGGACGCAACGATGCTAAATAGTAGTACAAAAGTTGGTAACATAAATATCTTACAACACATTAACGGCTTTTAAACACAGCATTCTAATCATAGTTATATATTTGGCATCAATCGGAAAAAAGTTATGAAGAAAAAGATTGCACTGGTTACAGGCGGCTTAAGTGGCGAGGCGGTAATTAGTTATAAAAGCGCTATTACGGTAGGTAATAATATTGATACAGATAAGTTTGATTGGTATAAAATAGATATAAACGAGAGCGGTTGGTGGTTTGAAGCAGTCGACGGTCAACGGTCGACGGTCGACAGAACAGATTTTTCGATAGAAGTTGGTGGCGAAAAAATAAGTTTTGATGCAGTGTTGTTGTGCATTCATGGTACACCTGGTGAAGATGGCAAACTACAAGGCTATTTTGATATGCTTGGCTTGCCATACACAAGTTGCGATGCGGCGACATCGGCATTAACATTTAATAAACGCTACACAGTTGCTGTGGCTGCATTTGGTGGCATAAATGTTGCTAAGAGTTTGCATATTTTTAAGCACACACCTGTAGCACCTGAAGCGGTATTGCAACAACTCAACTTACCAGTATTTGTGAAGCCAAACAATGGCGGTAGCAGTATTGGTATGAGTAAAGTAAACGAGGCAAACGAGCTACAAGCAGCACTAGACAAGGCTTTTAAAGAAGATAATCAGATTTTAGTAGAAGAATTTATAAAAGGTAGAGAATTTACCATTGGCGTTTTTAAAACCAAAGGGCAAATAATTACGCTGCCAATGACAGAGGTAATTACCAAAAAAGAATTCTTTGATTTTGAAGCAAAATATCAGGGCTTGAGCGAAGAAATTACACCCGCCGTGCTAGATGATGTGTATGCTAATAAAATTCGCCAAGCTGCAAAAAGGGCTTACGAAGTACTAAACTGTAGAGGTGTGGTGCGTATAGATTTTATATTGAACGAAGCAACTGGTGAACCGTATATGCTAGAAGTGAATACGGTACCGGGGCAAAGTGAAGCGAGCATAATACCACAGCAAGTAAAAGCTATGGGGTGGACCTTGAAAGACTTTTATACGGCTGTAATTGAAGAAGCGTTTGCTTATTAGAAGCGTGAATCGTAAGTCGATTATCGCAAGTAATAGTGACAAATTCGTGTAATTCGTGTAATTCGTGACATTAGCTTTAATTCGTGTAATAATTTTTTTAATAAACAAACTATCAACGTGTTTAAATTCATCACCAATAAACCACTTTGGATAAACATAGTAGTGGGCGTGTTATTGCTAATAGTATTGGTGCTTGGCTTTTTTGCCTCGCTTGGTTGGATAACAGGACATAACAAATACGAGAAAGTACCAGATATTGTAGGGCAAAATATTTACGCAGCTAAAACCGCCCTTGAAGCCAAAGGCTTTAGAGTAGAAATTACTGATAGTGTATTTACCACAGAAGTACCCGGCCTTACCATTACCAAGCAAATACCAGAAGGCGATGCGATGGTGAAACATGGTAGAACCATTTTCTTATCTATTAACCGTGCTGTACCACCATTAATAGATATGCCTAGTCTTGTAGGCTATTCGTACAAAAGCGCTGAATTGTATTTACAAAGTATGGGCTTAAAAATGGGTGATACAACGTATCGTGCCGACTTTGCTCGTAATGCTGTACTAGAACAATTGTTTCAAAATGCGGTAATAAAACCAGGCACTAAAATACCACTTGGTAGTACCATCAGTTTTGTACTTGGTAGTGGTGTTGGTAGCACCGAATTTGAAGTGCCAGATTTAGTAGGCTTAACCTTATCGCAAGCACAAAGTTTATTGAGTTCAATGGGCTTAAGTACAGGGTCGCTAGTAGCTACAGGTAGTATTACCGATTCGCTAAATGCATTTGTAGTAAAGCAAAACCCAGAACCATCAACCGAATTAGTACCGGGCGAAAAAACGCCTAATAAAATAAGAGCTGGTGCTACAATGGATATTTACATAAGTACCACTGCACCTATTAAAGACACCACTAAAACCAACTAAATTATGACTGAGATTTCTGTAGAACAGTTGAAAGCCAGAATGGATGCTGGCGAGAAATTAAACTTACTAGATGTACGTGAGCCAAGCGAATACGCTGAATTTAACTTTGGTGCACCATTGTTTCCTTTGGGAAAAATACAAAGCATGCAAATAGAAGACATTGAACACTTACGTAACGAAGAAGTAATCATTAACTGCCGTAGTGGTAAACGTAGCATGATGGCTTGTATGTTACTAGAGCAAATGGGCTTTACCAATACTGTAAACGTGGTTGGTGGCGTGCTAGACTGGCAAGAGAAAATAAAGTAGTGAGAAGTGAATAGTCAATTGTGAATAGTGAAACGAAATATAATAAAAACGCCAACCATTTTACTGGTTGGCGTTTTTGTTTGCTTAAAATACTCGTGCAATTTGTGTAATTGCATCTTTAATTCGTGACTTAGAATTTAATATTTACACCCAACATAAAATTAGTGCCTGCCATAGGGTAATAAACATTATCTGAACTAACAGCACTACCTACAAAATAGCTGTACGTGTAGCCATTAGGCTCGTATAAACGGTTGAAAATATTATTTACCTGCGCTATAAAATTCCACTCTTTAAACAGCTTGTTTTTCAAAGTATAACTTACTCTAGCATCTTGCGTAAAAAATGAGCCAAGTATTCTGTTATCAGATTCAGCATTGTCTAAATATTGCTTACCTACATATTTGCTAAGCAACGTAACAGTAACATTTTTTACAGGTAACACATTTACAGTTACACCAGAAATAACTGATGGTGAGAATGCAATATTAGTATTGGTATGTGCTACTGCATTTTGACCTAAATAATTAAAACCTGCATCGTAAGCATCTAGGTATTCTGTAAAGTTTTTAATCTTGTTTTTGCTTAGTGTAATGTTACCGCTAGCATTTAACCAATTGGTAAATATATATCCAGCTTGTAACTCTATACCCAAGCGATAGCTATTTGGTACATTGGTTCTTGTGTAAGCACCTACATCATTTATTTTACCAGTCAATACAAGTTGGTCTTTATAGCTCATGTAATACAAGGTAGCACCATAGCTAAATGCTGCACCCTTCTTTTCTATACCTAATTCAAAATCATTCAATTTCTCTGCTTTTGGCTGTGTGGTTACACCTGCCTCAAAGTCGTCTCTATTAGGCTCTTTATTGGCCATAGCGTAGCTAGCATATACTTGCCAGCCTTTATTGGCGTAGCTAATACCAAGTTTAGGATTTACAAAATCAAATGCTCTATCTACACGTAGTGTTGGATTTTTTCTAAAACCATTCATGGTATGTTTTACATGTTTGTACTGCAAGTCGGTAAACAATTCAAAGTGTTTTGCAAATTGGTATTGCCATTTTGCATACGCATTCACATCTGTTTTTAAAGCAGGTGTATTATACCATTGATAGTCTTTATTTACACCACCATTTTTTGCCCAAATAATATTGCCATAATGACCACCTTCATAAGTGCTCCAGCCGCCACCAACAATTAGTTGATGCTTATCTTTTTTGTATTGCAAAGAAGCTATTTGCCCATAAAACTTGTTATCTAAATATAACTGACGTACTAAGTCTGTTCTTGTAATAGTTGTAGCGCCAACTACCACATT
Source organism: Parasediminibacterium sp. HNIBRBA5674 (assembly GCF_056745525.1). NCBI lineage: Bacteria > Pseudomonadati > Bacteroidota > Chitinophagia > Chitinophagales > Chitinophagaceae > Parasediminibacterium > Parasediminibacterium sp. HNIBRBA5674. The sequence continues at coordinate 14,906 of NZ_JBQWIE010000034.1, forward strand.
TGGCAAGCCATAATCTGAATATTTGTTATTGGCTCTAAACTCTTCGTAATAACCTTTACCCGGTGTGAAAAATACGGCAGTGTTAAAGCTTAAGTTGCTATTAAACTGATGGTTAAAAAACAACTGATAGTGGTTTTGCTGATAGTTATCTGTTTGGTTATCGTAGGTAAATTCGTTGTATGTTCTGTTGGTTGGTAAAATATAGTCTGGCACACCGTTCCAAGCTTGGTAGGTTTTTTCTTTACCAGAGAAAATATTAAAACGCAGCGATGATTTTTTGGTAAAATATGCCGCCGATAAACTGAACGATTGCAAGTTACTTGCAGAACGATCGATAAAGCCATCGCTATTAATTCTACTAAACCTTGCATCTACGGTAAAGTGGCCATCTATTAATCCTGTACCAGCTTTCAATGTATTTTTCCAAGTATTAAAGCTACCATAGCTGTTATTACTTTCAGCGTAAGCCTTTTCTATAAATTCATTGGTTTGTAGGTTAATGGTAGCGCCAAAAGCACCCGTACCATTAGATGATGTACCCACACCACGCTGTATTTGTATTGAGTTTAAAGATGAAGCCATATCAGGAATATCTACCCAATAAGTACCTTGGCTTTCAGCATCGTTGTAAGGTATACCGTTAAGCGTTACATTAATTCTCGTTAAATCTACACCACGAATGTAAATATTGGTATAGCCTACACCATTACCTGCATCTGAATTAATTACGGTAGAAGGTGTTTGGTTCAGTAAAAAAGGAATGTCTTGCCCAAGATTCGTTTTAGCAATATCTTCTTTACCAATATTGGTTTTGGTAAATGGTGCTCTATCGCCAGCACGTAGCGATTTTACTTCTAGCGGTTGCAAGTACAAAGCACTAGCTTTTAGCTCTATGGTAATAGCAGATGCAGCTTTACCCACACTTACTTTTTGCGCCGCTTCTACATAGCCTACGCTTGTTACTTGCAAGTCATAATTACCTACAGCAACTTTTGCGAAGCTGAAATTACCGTTTACGTCTGCAACAATAGCAGTATTGCCTAGCTTTACCGTGGCCGATGCAATAGGTTGCTTGGTAGCAGCATCTACAATTTTACCCGAAAAATTAACCTTTTGTGTTTGTGACAGTGCGGAAAGACTGATGATTGTACCAGCCATTGTTCCCAACAAATGTTTCATTGCTTTTTGTTTTAAAAGTTTGAAAAAAATGAGGAACAGGAAAAATAATTGTGCTTGAGGACAGAACGCAATAAATAAAAGAAGTACGCCTTCCCTTCGCAGGCATTACCCTGTTCAGGTTCTACGGGTGTTATCTCAGCCTATTTGCTAGTGGAGCTCTCACTATCAACATCAGCACCCCGAGGAATTGTGCGGCGAAACTAGTGGAAAAATTGGATAGGAACACTGATAACACCGATTTGTACTAATAAAACGCAGATTTTTACTTAAATCGTTCAATAAAATCCTGCGGATTTTTCCATTGTGTTCTTATGAACACCTGTACTAAATCAATCCTTTGTGGTCTTTGCGTGAAATCTTTTTCGCTTTGTAACATATCTTTACCTTGCCCGTTACACTATAAAATACCCTTGTATGAAATATATATTCTTAACCTTGGCAGTTACACTAGCCAGTTTTACCACAAAGGCACAGCAAACCAAAAATTTGGTATTTGATGCCAATGCAGAAATAAGAACCGTAGGCAGTTTTACATCAGTAGAAGTAAGTGGCGCTATCGATTTATACCTATCGCAAAGCAACGATGAAGGCGTGGCTGTAAGCGCTTCTAACGACGAAGCCAAAAGCCGCATTAAAACCGAAGTAACCAATGGTGTGCTACATATTTACGCAGACAATAAAGGCGGTAGCTGGAAAAACTGGGGCAACACCAAAACCAAAGCCTATGTAAGTTTTAAAGATTTAAAACATGTAGAAGCCACAGGTGCTTGCAACGTAATAGTGGTAGATATTATAAAAGTAGCCACTTTAAAGCTAGATTTATCTGGCGCTAGCGACTTTAAAGGCGAGGTAGCAATAGGCAACTTAACCATTGGCGTAAGCGGCGCCTCTAACATGCGCATTAGCGGCAAGGCCGAAAAAACGTATATAGAAGCAAGTGGCGCCTCTAAGATCAAAGGCTACGATTTAAAGGTAGAAAACTGTCGTGCCGAAGCAAGTGGTGCTGCCAATATTCGCATAACAGCTACGAAAGATTTTAAAGCAGAAGCAAGCGGTGCAGCCACCATTTATTACAAAGGCGAAGCCAACATCAGCAACGTAAGCACTAGCGGCGGCGCATCTATCAAAAAGCAAGCAGAATAGCAACTAGTTTTCTATAATTTATATTATTTTTTTACCGAATATAAAACTTCTATTTGGCTGTATTAGTGTTGAATATTGGTTGAAATGGCAACTATTTAAATGATTTAGCAAAAGAGTTGATAATATTAATATTCAACTTTCGCTCTTTGTTACCAGGGCAATGTTCTTCAAAATAAAAAGGTTCGTATAAGTAAAGTTCTTTAATACCTTGTTTTGTTATTAGATAGAAAGAATATTCTGTCCCATCATAAATCTCAAATCTGCAAAAGCCTACTTGTTCAGCTTCTTTACTGTCCTTTATATGCCAGCAGTCATTCTTTTGTATGATTTGCCACAAATCATTTTTATAAATAGCTATTTGCGATACGGGTAATAAATAACGATTAGTATCAGGTGGCGTTGTCTTAGAACTTACAGCTAAATTGATAAACTTATCGACTAATTCTTTTGGGTATGCCCTAGCAGAAAAGTTAGTAAATGGATTTTAATAAGTAAAATAAGCAAGTCCTTCTTTATCGTTTTTACATACTATACTATAATTAGGTTCGTAGTGCAAATTACTGTAATATGAATTATTACGTAGAATCAAAATTGGCTTGTAAATACTTTAGTAAAGGTATTTCGTCTGGTTTCTTTTGGGCTACTAATGCGTTGCCAAGCATTAATAAGCTTATCTCAATCCAACATCTTTTCATCGAATAGCATTTTATTGGCTTAAAGATATTCCAAAGTATTTCTGTTACAATAGTTTTACCTTCGCCCGTTCTAAATAAAGAGATTGTAGTGGCTGATATCATTCAATTATTACCTGATAATATTGCAAACCAAATAGCGGCTGGCGAAGTGATTCAGCGGCCGGCTAGTGCTGTAAAAGAGCTGCTAGAAAACGCTGTAGACGCTGGCGCTACGGAAATAAAACTGATAATTGTAGATGCTGGTAAAACCTTGCTGCAAGTAATAGACAATGGCAAGGGCATGAGCGAAACCGATGCTAGAATGGCATTTGAACGCCATGCAACCAGTAAAATTCGGGCTATTGATGATTTGTTTCGTATAAAAACCATGGGCTTTCGTGGCGAGGCTTTGGCTAGTATAGCAGCAGTAGCGCAAGTAGAACTAAAAACGCGCCGTGCTGAAGACGAACTAGGCGCTTATATAGAAATAGAGAATAGTGTGGTGCTTAAGCAAGAACCTTGCGCCTACCCTATTGGTACTAGCATTAGCATGAAAAACCTGTTTTTTAGTGTACCTGCTAGGCGTAATTTTTTAAAAAGTAATGCTGCTGAAATGCGTCATATTATTGACGAGTTTATTCGTGTGGCCATGGCTTTTCCACATATCTTTTTCTCGCTTACTAGCAATGGTCAGCAGGTGTTTCACTTAGAAGCGGGCAACCTAAAACAGCGTATTGTACAAATATTGGGTAATGGTTATTCGGCCAAGCTTGTGAGCGTAAAAGAAGAAATGGATTACATGAACGTGTATGGCTTTGTGGGCAAGCCTGAAACAGCTAAAAAAACTCGTGGTGACCAATACTTTTTTGTGAATAATCGCTTTATCAAAAGCTCGTACCTGAACCATGCTATCAACACAGCTTTCAACGAAATGATTGCAAAAGATAGCTTTCCGAGTTATGTGTTGTTTATAGATTTAGACCCAAGTGTGGTAGACATCAACGTTCACCCTACTAAGCAAGAGATAAAATTTGAAGACGAGAAAATAGTGTATGCTTTTGTGCAAGCGGCTGTAAAACATGCATTGGCACAGTTTAGTATTGCGCCTTCGCTTGACTTTACACTGAATGCAGACATACAAGGTTTAGATGCCATTAGCAAGCCATTTACCAATAATGAGCAAGACAATGCGGCATCATCTAACCTGTTTAAAACCTTTACACAACGCAACCAGGCACATGCGATAGAACCTACCAACAAAAACGAGTTGAAGAGTTGGAAAGAGTTTTTTGAACCCCTAGCCCCTAAAGGGGAATTATTAAGTGGTAGCTCTGAGGAAATGTACTTTGAATATGAGAAACCTTTTCAATCACTTGTAGCAAGCAACCAGCAACCTGCAACTGGTAGCCAACTGACTACACATCAGTCGTCATATACTATTCAGCATTGCTTGCAATTGCACAATACCTACATTATTGCAGCTACGCAAAATGGTTTTGTATTGGTACATCAGCAGCTAGCACATGAGCGTATTTTGTACGAAAAATACAGTGTAGCCGCACATGGCACACAAATGGCTACGCAAAAAAGTATGTTTCCTGTAAGTCTAGAACTAGTACCTAGCGATGCGGCTTTGCTACAAGAAATTTTACCAGAACTACAAATGATTGGCTACTTGATAGAACCGTTTGGTAATAATACGTTTGTTATTCAAGGTACACCAGCCGATGTGATGCATGGTAATGAGAAACACAGCTTAGAGTTGTTGATAGAGCAGTTTAAACATTTTAGCAGCGACATTAAGTTTAGCAAGCGAGAAAAGCTAGTGCGTTGCATGGCTAGGCAGCAAGCCATTAAAAGCGGGCAAACCTTACAGCCAAAAGAAATGGTTGCACTAGTAGAAGAACTATTTACCTGCAATACACCCAACGTTACGCCCACAGGCAGCCCTACCTATGTAGAGTTTAAAGAGGATTATTTGGATAGAATGTTTCAGCGGTTGTAAATGTATTAAGCATGTAAAAATCATTACGACATGGCAAACGGCCAAGTAAAACTCATCAGATTTGCAGTGATTTCTTTTAGCTTTCTATTGGTTTGGCTTTTATTTAAACATCCTAATCAAATACCTAAAACATTGTTGGAAGCAAATAGTATTGATAGTATTACAATCAGAAACGATGATACCCTTGTAACTATCAAAGATTCGGTACAGATTGCCAAATTCAGAGAATATTTTAAACAAATGGTTGACTACAATGCAAAGAATCTAAGGGCTAGCAAAGGGCTAATACATCTAGAAATATTTGGTAAAGAAAATACGATTGAGATTAGAATTATTGACGGTGTTGACGATGGAAAGGTAATTGAAATAGGTATTGACGATTACAAGAATGATAGCTTAAGTAGTTTAATAGAGCATCTATTTTCAAGGCCATTCAAAAACTAGTAAATATTTTATATTGCAGCATCATGAAGCAATTATTCTGCCTGTTTATTATTACTCAAATGAGCATTTTTGCGCTTGCGCAAAACAAATTGGTACAGCTACAAAGCAGTCCTGAAGCGTATAAGGCACTTGGGCTAGAGAAAGGCACCGTAAAGCCATGGGAAGACGGTAGTAGAACTACCACTGCTAAGGGCAACTTTGAGTGGTGGTATTATGATGCACATCTAGATGACGGCTCGAATGTGGTTATTTCGTTTCACATGCGTGATGCGAAGAAGCTTAATAAAACCATTAGTCCATACATTAGTGTTGATATTAACCTGGCAGATGGTAAAAAGATTGAAAGAAATATTAGATGTAAAGCAAAAGAGTTTCAATCGTCAACAACTACCTGTGATGTACATATCGGTAATAATTATTTTACAGGCGATCTAAAGCAATTTAAAATACATATTGATGATACACTTTTAAAAATGGATATTCATTTTACCAATAAATTCGAAGCGTGGCGACCAGAGACAGGCTATCTTAATTTTGGAAATGATAGCAACTATTTTGCTTGGCTTGTACCAGTTCCTGAAGGTACAACAGAAGTTGATTATAGCTATAAAGGCATTACTACTAACACAAAAGGTATTTGCTACCACGACCATAATTGGGGCAATAAATCATTAGAGAAGCTAGCTCATAATTGGTATTGGGCTGTGGCAAGTCTGGGTCAATATAAGGTTTTAGCTACAGAAATTATCGCTGAAAAGAAATACAATTATGAGCCACAATTGTTTTTTGCTGTTTTTAAAGACGGTAAGCTTGTTGTAGATGATGAAAAAAAAGTAACTCCACTTAGAAGCTATGGCATAAAGCAAACAATTGGTAACAAACCCGTTAGTGATGTACTTTCTTATATTTATAACGATAAAGATTTTACCTACGAATTAATATTAAAACGACAAAAGTTTATTGCCAGTTTGACAATTGTAAAGGGCAACTTAACCCGAAAACTTGTTAAATTATTAACAGGTTTTGATGGTGCTTATTATCGGATGCTTGGCAATGCCACTTTAAATGTTTATGAGAAAGGATGCTTGACAGAGCATGTAACTTCTGATAAGGCACTTTGGGAGTTATTTTATTTTGGTAATCCTTATTAATGAGATAGGCCTCGAACATTATGACTACTTTACAAACGCACCAAGCACTTGCTTTACTGCACCATCCATCGCTTTGTTATCTATCCATCGCACCACCATTACAAGGTCATGTTCTGGATCAACATAAATAATATTGTTGCCATTACCTATGTGCACAAAAGCACTAGCAGGCGCAGATGGCAGCAATTTTTTATCGGCGTTTAGAAACCAGTTCATATAGCCATAATCAGGCTTTGGTTTTGTAGGCGTTAATGCTTGTTTTACCCATTGTTCTGATAATAGTTGCTTGCCATTCCAATTGCCTCTATGCAAGGTTAGTAATCCAAAGCGTGCCATATCGTAAGCATTGATAAACATACCGCCACCCCAATGACCACCACCACTTACACTTTGTACAGGTTGCCCATCTAGCACTATCCATGCATTGCGGTAGCCCGTCCAGCGCCATGTGTTACTAGCACCTATTGGATCCATAATGTATTGCTTTAGTACTTGTGGTAATGGTTTGCGCCAAACGCTTGTAGTAGCCAAAGCCAGTGCATTTACACGTACATCATTGTATTCGTACACCGTACCACTTGGGTGTCTTTCACGTAACCATTTACTAGGGTCAGCATCGGGTCTATCAGCCCATTCTGGTTTACCCCAAAGTGTTCCTTCCCAGTCGCTAGTTTGGCGTAGCATGTCATCCCAGGTAATGGTTTTATTATGTGGCGTTGCAAATAAGTTAAGTAATTGCGGCTGCCCTATTAAGTCAGCAGAGCGGTTTACTTGATTGGGTGTAAATAGTTCTATTGGTGGTACATATTTAGCCACCGTATCATTTACGCTAGTTATCAAGCCACTATCTACAGCTAGCCCCACCACAGATGATAAAAAACTTTTGGTAACGCTGTGCGTCATATCGCAGCGCAAAGGTTCGCCCCAAGTAGCTACAATGTAGCCTTTGTACACAATAATGCCAGTTGGTTCGCCTCGTTCTGCAAATGGGCCAATGCCTTCACCAAAGGGTTCTTTACCAAATGTTTGGTAATGATTTACCTCCATGTTACGTGGGTTCTTGGTTTCATTGGCTTTTGCAAATGCAATGGTCGCATCAATGGCAGTGTTGTTTAAACCCAATTCAGCAGCAGACTTTGCCTGCCAACTACCAAATGGTGGAAAATAGGGTTGAGGTGTAGGTACAACTTTCTTTTGCCCAAAAGCACTTATTTGTGCACTTAGCAACACAAAAGCCAATAACGTTTTGCGCATAACTATTGATATAAAATGTGAGAAGGAATTACTTAATAAACTTACCAATTACTGGCAATTTCTGAAATTCTTTACGTTCTACTAGTAAGATAAACCAAATGTACATATACATTAAAACACTAGCTACGGTAAGGTTAAATACGATGTTTTGCCACAAACTAGTAAGGCCTTTATGGATAAAAAATAGCGTTACTACAATTACCATATAAGCCACTAATTTCTTCCAAGCGTATGGTATGCGGTATTCTTTTTGCCCCCATATATAACTTACTGCCATCATGCTACCATAGCAGAAAAAAGTAGCCCAAGCGCTAGCCATGTAACCATATTTAGGTATAAAAAAGTAATTGATAGAACAAGTAATTAACACACCAAACAAGGTGATATAAGTGCCTGCAATAGTTCTATTACTTAGTTTATACCACACACTGAGGTTATAGTAAATACCAATAAACATATTGGCTAGTAGTAAAATAGGTACAATTTTTAAACCTACACGATAGCTAGGCCCAAGGAAGTACTTCCATATTTCTAGATAAAGCGTTACTACTAAAAACATGAAGCTAATAATGATAACAAAAAACTTCATTACCCTCGCATAAGTTCTTTGAGGGTTTGTACCTTCTGCCTCTTTAAAGAAAAATGGTTCAGCACCCATTCTAAATGCCATAATAAAAATGGTAATCAACAATGACAGCTTGTAACAACCATTGTAAATACCTATTTCGCCTTTCACGTATTCTGATGTGCCAGGTAGCCAAAGTTTTAGCATCCATCTATCTAAGGTTTCATTAATAGTGCCGCCAAAGCCTACAATCAACAATGGTAATGCATAAATCATCATTTCTCGCCATAGTTTTTTGTCGAACACAAATTTAATTTGAGCTATTTCAGCACTTAATAAAACTAGTGTAACGCTTGATTGCAACAAATTAGCTACAACCAAATACACCACTGGATTGGTTTGTGGCGAATAAATGTAACTTACCCAACTGTTTGGATTTTGAGCTAAGGTTTCTGAACAATAATTGATAAAAAACCAAACAGAGAATACATATACTAAAATACTGAAGATATTGATAAAAGCAAAGCGTTTAGGCTTGCCTTCTTGTCGTAATTTGGCAAATGGGATTCTAGTTATAGCATCAATAGCTATTATAAAAATTGTATACTGTATAATACTCGGAGAGTCAGAAAAGCCAGTAGCACTTGTAATGTCAGACCTAAAAAACCACAGAATTAGTGTAAAGCAAATAGTAGAAAAAATAATAGATAATGATGCTGTACTGTATATTGTTAATTGATACTCTTTTCGGGATGAAAACCTGAAATAAGTCGTTTCAAAACCATAAGTAAATAAAATACTTAATAAAGGAATGGCTGCATATACAACAGACATATCACCAAAATTAGCCCTAGTTACGTGATTTGAATAGGTTAAAAATAACGATACAAAGTAGTTTATGAACTTAGCGCCAATGCTGCTAAGCCCGTACCACAATGTTTGCCCCGCTAATTTTTTAATATTACTCAATGATAAAAGTTGGTTAGGCTGCTAAAGTAACAAATGTGTAGTTAGTGCAAGTGAATGAATGATGGAATACTGTTTTCTGTTCCTGATTCGGCAAAGCGCTTGTCTTTTAAAAAGGTAGTATCGCTAAGCGTGTACAAAAATGCAGTGAGTTGGCCTATTTCAAAATTTGACAATGCTAATTTGTTCTTAAATATACTATCGGTAGTAGGTCCGTTGATGGCTTTGCTACGATAATGTTCAAATACATTCATCAGTGCAAAAAAGCGACCATCGTGGCCATAAGGCGCTGTGTAAGCCACGTTGCGTAAGCTTGGTACTCTAAATTTTAACGAGTCAAGCGCATTTCTAGTAATGCGCATTCTACCATAATCATTTAAAAAAGTATCTACAGGCATACCAATATTGCGGTAGCTAAAATCTGTAAATAGTGGCTCGCTGTGGCAGCTAGCACATTTTTTCTTAAAAATATCATAGCCCAATTGTTCAGGTAAAATAAAACTCGCTTCGCCACGCATTACTTTGTCGTACTTGCTATTACTACTCACCATCAATAACATAAACTGACTTAAAGCCTTCATGGTACGCTGTGTGGTAATATTGGCATCACCAAAAGCTTTGGTAAATAAACGTTTGTAGGCAGTATCGGCCTTTAATTTTTTCAGCACATTATCTATTGTTTCGCCCATTTCATTAGGTGCGGTTATTGGTGCAAGCGGCTGAAGATCTAAATGATTAATACCACCATCAGCCATAAAATCTTTCACCCAAGCAAGGTTGGCTAAGCTAGGTGCATTACGTGTAGTTTGTGCGTTATTAATACCATGACTCAAATTATGATCATAAGTAGCAAACGCAGCAAACTGCTGGTGACAACTACCGCAAGACAAACTACCATCTTTACTCAATCTTGTATCGTAAAATAGTTTTCTGCCAAGTGCAAAACCCTCTTTTGTCAATGAATTATTCTTAAAATCGTACACAGGTTGTGGCCAGCCTTTTGGTACTACAAAAGGTATGGGTGTACCAATAAAGGCACTACTTTCAGCACTTTTAGATACCCAAGCAATGCCTGTAATGATACATGTACAAAGAATAATAGTAGTGAATAGTAACCTCATATTGTATTTTTTATTTCATTATCAACACTGCCCATAGCATTGATATTATTAGTTATTAAATCCTCAAAATTAAGTTTCACAGAAAAGATAGGCGATCTAGTAGTTAATGTTAGCCTATCTTCTAGTTAATGTTAGCCTAAGTTCTTGGTGATGTTAGGCTAACATTTCGAAGATCTTAGCCTATCTTTTGGTAGAAGATAGGCTATGTAAAAAAAGACCATACTATAATCAGTAATTATTGCGACACTATTTTAAACATAGTGGTATAATTATCGGCTATTTGCATAGCCAAACTACCAGGTGAATGGCAAATAGGATGTTCTGAAATTTTGATGTTATGTACAGATTGAAACCATTTGCTAATATCGGCTTCAATAACAATTTTCAAGTGATTGGTTTTAATATTCTCGCCAATGTTCAGTCTCACAAAACGTAGTGCTGACTCGCCAGTTTTAAAACCACCTACATGGTGAGAAAATAAATTGCCCGCCACTTTTGCTGCCGAAGAAACACCTTCTATTTTAGCCATAACATAACCGGTGTTCCAGGTCCAAAACATGCCATGCATTGGGTCTAAAGCACCAGATTGTACACCACTTACATTTTTAATACTATCTACACCAACTAAAAATTGAATATCGTTAATGCGCTTGGCACTAGTAGTGATTGTGATTGTTTTTGTAGCACTATCGGCTTCATCAATTAAGTAATAATCATTGGGAAAACCATAGTATTTGGTGTCACTATCTACTAAAACAATCTTAGAAATATAGTATTTACATCTGTTAATAATTACATCTTCACCCAAACTAGTTTTATAAGTTTCACCAAGTTTTAAAGCTTCATTACCAATGGTATTGCGAAACTGTATAATAACGGTTTGCTGCGCAAAAGATGGTGTTAACAAACAACTCAAGCATAATGCAATGCAAAATTGTATTAGTGAAACGCCTGTAATTCGCTTGGTTTGTAGCATCAAAATAATTTGTGTAATTTGTGTAATTAGTGTCATTCGTTAATTCGTGTAATCAATTTTACCCCTCATAGCTTTTGTAAATGCGTTACGCTTTTTACTTTCTAAACGCTTCTCTTTTGCTGCTTTGCTTGGTTTACTAGCAATTCTGCTTTTCTTTTTTTCTAATGACTTGCTTACCAATTCATTCATTTTCTCAATCACATTGGCTTTGTTTTGCAACTGCGTTCTTGCCACTTGTGATTTTACCAATAAGTTGCCATCGGTAGTAATTCTATTGGCTAGTTTTTCAAGTAAAATCAGCTTTTGTTCTTGAGTAATTAATGTTGATGCTGCTATCAACCATCTACCTTCAACCATAGTTTCAACCTTGTTTACATTTTGTCCGCCGCTGCCACCACTTCTTGCCGTTTTAAATACTATCTCGGCTGTAATATCTATCTTCATTACCTAAAATTACAACATAAATTGATTCTTGATTATGAGAGTTGTTATTCAAAGAGTTTCTGAGGCTTCTGTAACCGTTGATAACGCTATAACAGGTAGTATAAAACAAGGTTTACTAGTGCTTGTAGGTATAGAAGATGCAGACACAATAGATGATGTGGTATGGCTTAGCAACAAAATTTGCAACCTGCGTATTTTTAACGATAGTGAAGGTGTGATGAATAAAAGCTTGATAGATTGTGGTGGCGATATTTTATTAGTAAGCCAATTTACATTACATGCAAGCACTAAAAAAGGTAACAGACCGTCGTATATAAAAGCAAGCAAACCAACTATTGCTGTGCCGCTGTATGAAGCCATGATACAACAACTACAAACCGATTTAGGAAAGCCAATACAAACAGGCATTTTTGGTGCAGATATGAAAGTTCAGTTATTGAATGATGGGCCTGTGACGATTATAATTGATAGTAAAAACAAAGAGTAATTCTATTACACGAATTTTATCGAATTACACGAATTAAAGCCTTGTAATCATGAGCGATATTGTATTTAAAGACGAATCTTTTAAAATCATAGGCATTTGCATGGATATTCATAGCACACTTGGCATGGGACTGAAAGAGATTAACTATAAAGATGCTATGGAATTAGAATTTCAAGCCAATAACATTCCTTACGAGCGTGAAAAAAAGTATAAAGTCTTTTATAAAGGAAAAGTACTTAGCCATCCTTATGTAGCTGATTTTTTAGTGTTCAATGCATTTATTCTAGAAATAAAATCGACGCAAGCTATCAATCAAGCACACATAGCACAAACATTGAGTTACCTTAACGTATCTTCAACTAAGCTAGGTATCATTATCAATTTTGGTGAAAAATCATTAAAATTTCAGAGGATTGTTCTTTAACGAATTCGTGTAATTCGCTAAAATTCGTGTAATCAAAACAAATAAAAATGACAATAGAACAAGCACAAATAGACGTAGATAAATGGATTAAAACCGTTGGTGTACGCTACTTTAACGAGCTTACCAATCTTGGCATACTAATGGAAGAAGTGGGTGAGCTTAGCAGACTAATGGTTCGTAAATACGGTGAGCAGTCTTTTAAAGAAAGTGATAAAAATAAAGAGCTAGCCGATGAAATGGCCGACGTATTATGGGTATTAATTTGCCTAGCTAACCAAACAGGTGTAGATTTAACCCAAGCCTTAGAAAAGAATTTTGAGAAGAAAAATATAAGAGACGCTACAAGGCATTTAGAAAACGAGAAATTGAAGTAATCAAATATGGCAACCGTTCGCAGAAATATTGTTTCTATATGGATGATTGTGAAAGAAGCGTACAAGCTTTTTGCAGATAATAAAGCTATGCGCATGAGTGCAGCTTTAGCCTACTATACTATTTTTTCAATTGCACCTATGCTTATTGTAATAATAAGCTTGTGCGATATTTTTTATGGTAAAGCAGCCATAGAAGGTAGTATTTATGGGCAAATACAAGGCTTTGTAGGTAAAGATGCAGCACTGCAAATAGAGCAAGTAATACGTAACGCCACCACATCTACAGATATTACTTGGGCTTCTGTTATTGGCGTTGCCTCGTTAATTTTTGCAGCTACAGGTGTGTTTGCAGAGATTCAAGATTCTATCAATCAAATATGGCGCTTAAAAGCAAAGCCCAAGAAAGGTTGGCTAAAACTCATCATAAACAGAATACTAAGTTTTTCTATGGTAATAAGCCTTGGTTTTATTTTATTGGTATCGCTTATTGTAAATTCTGTGTTAGACATGATTGGTGCGCAGCTATTAAAACTTTTACCACAAGTTGCTATTTATGTTGCTTACAGCATTAATCTAATTATCACGTTCATTACTATCAGCTTATTATTTGCCATTATTTTTAAAGTATTACCAGATGCTCGTATAAAATGGAAAGATGTTGTTGTAGGCGCAGTTACAACAGCCGTACTATTTATGCTTGGTAAGTTTGCCATTGGCTTTTATCTTGGTAGAAGTCATGTAAGTAATAGCTATGGCGCTGCTGGTTCTATGATCATCATTCTATTATGGGTGTATTATTCTTCAGCCATTTTATATTTTGGTGCAGCTTTCACAAGAGCTTATGCATTACACAAAGGAAGTAATATTTATCCAAATAATTATGCCGTTTGGATTAAAGAAGTTGAGTTAGAAAACAAAGCATCCATTCATGCAACAAAAAATAAAACGATTACTACCACAACAGTTGTTCCACCTACAGAAGATAGCGAGGAAAAGGTAATTGAATAATTGTTTGAAGCTATATTGTTTGCCACTTAAATAATATTTCCTAGCTCTTATTCTACAAATGCCAATACGTTGATTTTTATGCGTATTTTAGGCATTATGAGAAAATTATTACTACTAATTGCTTTGTGCATAAGCATACAATCATTTGCGCAAGACACCATTACAAAACAAGACTTAAAAAGTGCTGCAAAAGTCATAGACATCAATTTTACCCAAAAAGAAATTGACACACTGTACGAAGGTGTAAAAGAAAATCTAGACAATTTTAAGCTGCAACACAAGCTATCACTTAACAACAGTGTGCCAATGAGTTTATGGCAGAGCCCAGTATTGCCAGGTATGACTTTTGCAACTAAACAAGAGCCTATCAATTGGAATATTCCTACCAATGTGCAAATGCCAGCCAATAAAAGCGACTTGGCTTTTTACAATATTTTACAATTGGCTTCGCTGATTAAAAACAAAAAAATTAGCTCTGTAGAATTGACGAAGTTTTTTATTGAGCGCTTAAAAAAATACGGCGATTCATTACAATGTGTTATTACCATTACTGAAGACACTGCCTTATTACAAGCCAAACAAGCAGATATGGCTTTGGCAAAAGGTATTTACAAAAGCCCATTGCAAGGTATTCCTTATGGGTTAAAAGATCTGTTTGCGGTAAAAGGCTACAAAACAACTTGGGGTGCTGCACCTTACAAAAATCAAGTAATTGATGAAGATGCATTTGTGTATACGCAACTTAAAAATGCTGGTGCTGTATTGGTAGCAAAACTAACCTTAGGTGCTTTGGCACAAGGCGATAGATGGTTTGGTGGACAAACGAAAAACCCTTGGAATTTGCGCTTTGGTTCTTCCGGTTCATCTGCTGGTTCTGCATCTGCAACTGTGGCTGGTTTAGTGCCATTTGCAGTTGGTACCGAAACTTGGGGCAGCATTGTTTCGCCTTCATCTACTTGCGGTGCTACTGGTTTGCGACCAACCTTTGGTAGTGTTAGTAGAAGCGGCGCAATGACGCTAAGTTGGAGCCTTGACAAAGCTGGCCCAATATGTAGAAGCGCAGAAGATGCGGCTGTTGTATTTGCTTATTTACATGGTACAGATAATAATAAAGATGCATGTGCAGTAAACAAGCCATTTAATTACAAAACTACAACCGATATTAAGAAAATGAAAGTGGCTTACGCCAAAAACTATTACGATAAAATAACCGATACAAGCCGTAACGAATGGAAGGTTTTGAATGAGTTTAAGAAAATGGGTGTGCAATTAATACCAGTTAATTTTCCTGATAGTGGTGTGTACAATTTTAATGTAATGGACGTAGTTATTAGTGCTGAATGTGCTGCTGCTTTTGATGATTTTACGAGAAATAATATTGATGATGAAATGACTTGGCAAGGCAAGTACGATTGGCCAAACAGCTTTAGAGTCTCACGTTTTATACCTGCTATAGAATACATTAATGCTAACCGTCACCGTTACTTATTAATGCAAAAAGTAAATGAAGTGATTAACCAGTTTGATGTAATTATTTGCCCTACAAGAGGCAGTGGTAATCAAACAGCTATTACTAATCTTACTGGTCATCCTGTAGTGGTAGTGCCTACAGGTTTTGACAAGCGCTTTAACACACCTACAAGTATTACTTTTATTGGTAAACTTTACGATGAAGCAACTATTTTAAGTGCTGCAAAAGCTTATCAAAATGCGACTACTTGGGATGACATGCATCCACCAATGTTTAAATAGTAACTTGAAAATATTGGTACAAAAAAAGGTCTCGCTTGCTACGAGACCTTTTAAGTTTATAAACAACTGTAATTATTTATCGAGATTTATTGTAAGCCTTTATAGAGAACACACATTCTTGAATTTTCTTCACTTGTGTTTCTCTTTCCTTGCCACGTAAGTTAGAGCTTGTAGGCATTTTAATTTTAACAACAGATGTATCTGTCTTCTTTAATTCGTCTACTAATTGGTAAATATTTTTACTCTTAATAACGAAAGTTACGCCATCTGCTTGTACTTGACGGCTACTTAAAATACCAATTACTTCACCGTTTTTGTTTAACACAGGGCCACCACTATTACCAGGGTTTGAATTCATTTGAATTTGGTAACTAGCAGTATCGCCTTTAAAACCTCTCAAAGCGCTTAAATAACCTTGCGTATAAGTAATAGAATTATCATCACGTGGGTAACCAAGTGTAAAAATTTCTTCCCCTAAATCTGCGCTTGATTTACCAATAGCATAAGGTAGAGATTTTAAAGGTTGATAATCTTCATCCTCAATTTTCAATAATGCAAAATCGCTTTGCTTATCTATATGAATAATGCTAGCCTTGAATTCGTCGCCTTTGCTATTTACAACAATCGCATCAGATCCTTTTAAAACGTGTGCATTAGTAGCAATGTAACCTTTAGCATCAATTAAAAAACCTGTACCACCACTAATTACTTTTACGTTTTCAGGTAGTTTGTCTTTTACATTGTCTAAAATAATGCCTTGCACCATCACATTGCGTTCCATTTTAGCCATTTTAGAACCTAATAATTCTAATTGACTACCATTTACCGTAGGTGACAAATACAATGCTATACAACTTACCAATATAGCGATAGCGCCACCAACAGAGGCAGCAACTAACAAATCTTTCTTGTAGCGATTGTATAATTGAACAACCTTGCCTTTAGTAGTTACAACACCACCTTCGTTTATTTCGCCTGTTGCTAATAATTTAGCATGAACGTTATGTAAAGAATGTTTGAAATTTCGTTGCAACACATACTCATCCATTTGACCTAAGAACATAGAATGTTCTACCACCATTTGATCAATTTCAGGTGTGTTTTTTCTAAGTTGCTCAAAGTAGGCTTGTTCATCAGGTAGCATACTGCCATCTAGGTAGCGCTCTATGGTTTGCAACATTAAAATGTCTTCGTTGTGAATATTCATGATATTTATTCTCCAATATTATATTGCGCAAAAAACAATTTTTTCAGGCGCATTAAACATTTATATTTCTGATTTTTGGCATTATCAGCATTGGTGTACCCAAATTCTTTAGCCAATGCTTGCATGTCAATCTTCTTTACATAAAAGCCTTCAAGCAAGCTTTTACATGGTTCGCCAAGGCTGTTTAAAGCCCTATCCATAATTACGAATTCGGCGTTTTTCTTTTCGTGAAACTCGAGCTCATCTTCGACTGCAACAGTTTCTTCAAGGCTATCAATTTGATTTGAATATCTACCCAGTTGTTGCAATCTTTTAAACCAAAGCCTCCTGCATATGGAATATACATACGTACTAATTTTTGAGGTTAAAACAAATGAATCACTTTTTGCTTTTTCATACAGTGCAATCATTGCTTCCTGAAAAATATCTCTAGCATCGTCGTAACTACCATTGTTATTGATGATAAAAGTTTGAACCATTGTAAAGTTTTCTTTATAAATGGTTTCAATGGCTTTTGCATCATCCCGTGCCAATCCTTTTAATAATGCTTGTTCGTTTAATTCAACTTTCACAGTATACTATTTAATACCAGTAGGGCAATAAAAGTAACCCAAAAAGTGGCTAAAAAATTATTTTGAAAATTTTTTAAAAACGCGGGTTACCTTTCTACACGTTGCGGTATTAATAATAAATTCACTCACAACAAAAACATTAAAAATGAAAAAAATTGCTTTCGTAATTGCACTAGGTGCCTTCGCTGCTTGTGGTACTGGTAAAACTGAAACTACTGCTGCTGATTCTATTAAAATGGCTGATTCTTTGAAAGCTTTGGATTCTGCAAAAGCTGCTGTTGATACTGCTAAACTTGCAGTTGATTCTGCAAAAGCGGTTGTTGATTCAATTAAGAAATAATTATTAGAGTAACTATCACGTGAAGAGTGATTTTGAGATGCAGCTTGCAAGTTAGATAGTTAACAAACTCTTTTTCATATGGCAAGCAATCGTTAGAGGCCGTCCTGTTTCCACAGGAGGGCTTTCTTTTTTATGCCTTGTCTGAGCTAAAAATCCCATTGTAAACATTACAGTTGGCTTTTTAGTTGTTTTTATACCAATATTTTAAAGTGCTACTAAAAAAGCCATGGTATCTACACCATCAGCATAATCTGTAAGCGATGGTTGCTGTGCTTTACCAAATTCTATAAAGCCCTTGCCTACAATACACTGAATGTCAAGATTTTGTTGCAAAGCTTCGGTTAATGCAACTTTATCATCATAATATTCATAATTCACCTGGCTTACTGGTGAAAAAATAGATTCATTTTCTGCTAAAACAACCGATTCATTCGTCATGTAAAATTTATTACCCATCATTTGAATAGCCAATTGATAATCGTAATTGTGCTTGTACTTGTGGTACAAAAAATAATGATCGTATTTGCGCAAAGCATTTAACAACGGTACAAAGTCATAATCTTTTGGTACATACAATTTGGTTACGTTTCTACAGCCCAAACCAAAATACAATTGAATATCATCACTCAGTTTGTCTAACGCTTCTGTACTTTCTGTACCATCTAAAACAGCTACTGATGTTCTATTTCTGCGAATAATATTAGGAAACTTACCAAAATAATAATCAAAATACCTGCTACTATTATTACTACCTGTGGCTATATATGCATCACAATTTTTCAAATTCTCAGCAAAAGACACGTAATTCTGAATCGTTATTTCCCATTCATATAGCTTTTTTACCAGAAATTTTATCAGCACATCATCTTTACTCGAGGCTTTAATAGTCTGCTGGTGACCACTAATAAATACACATAAAAAATCGTGAAAGCCTACCAATGGTATATTGCCAGCCATTACCACACCTACATTTTTAGGCGCAGCCTGCACATCTTTAACCGCATATTTATTGGCCCAATTAGTAAGCGCATCAGCTTTTAAAAATTGATTAGCAATATTAGTAACCGATAAATTCACAAAATCTTCTGTAAACCAAGCGTTTAATCTCACAGCTTTATCCTTTGCTTCAAGCCACTCAGCATCATCACTTAGCATAAATTTGCCAAGTTGAACCATTAAATTAATTCTTTGTTGTAAATCCATTTTTATTAAATCAGTTTAGAAGTTTATTTTCGCAGCATTAAAAAAACAAAATTACTCTTATGGCTATTAAAATAACAGATGAATGTATCAATTGTGGTGCTTGTGAACCAGAATGTCCAAATAACGCAATTTACGAAGGCGGTGTAGAATGGGCAATGGCTGATGGTACATCATTAAGTGGCAGCTTTACTTTGCTAGATGGTACTGTGGTTGATGCAAAACAACGCTTTGCACCTATTAGCGTAGATACTTACTATATCACACCTAATAAATGCACTGAGTGTCAAGGTTTTCACGAAGAACCACAATGTGCTGCGGTGTGCCCAGTAGATTGCTGCGTACCAGACGAACTATACGAAGAAACAGTAGAAGCTTTATTGGCTAAAAAAGAGTCATTGCACATTTAATTATTGCAAAAGTTTCGGTGCTAAACTTTTTACGCTCAAACTGTTTAAGATATTCTGCAACTGATATACCTTTATGCCAACAATTATTGTTGCCATAAAACGACAACATCAGTAACGGGGGGTGATATTTCCCTCCATAAAAGGTGAAAGACGATTATAGTTTTTCACCTTTTGCATTATACTTGATAACCAAGAACAATTTTTTGAAGAACTGTTTTGATTTTTCAAATCTGCTTAGGCCTACTGTAGACAAACAAATAAAAAGCGGCTCAAAGTTTTAGTGAAACCCTGAGCCGCTTTTATTTATTAATAATTATTATTTATGGTGCTACCAATCTAAAACCATTACCATGAATATTCACAATTTCAATCTTCTCGTCTTCTTTTAAATACTTGCGCAATTTGGCAATATACACATCCATGCTTCTACCATTGAAGTAGGTATCGCTGCCCCAAATTTTCTTCAACGCTCGTTCACGAGGTAGTAAATCGTTTTTATGTTCAGCTAGCATTTTCAACAAATCATTTTCTTTAGGCGATAATGTTTGTGTGCCTGTAGTGTGAATTAGCTGACGCAATTTTGGGTTAAAATGGTATTGACCTAAATCGAACTGAATGTTTTCGCTGATGCGGTTATCTTCTTCGTTACGCTTTAAAATGGCTTTAATTTTTAGTAACAACACCTCGCTATCAAAAGGTTTGGTGATATAATCATCTGCACCAAGATTGTAACCTTTTATCAAGTCTTCTTTCATGGTTTTAGCACTTAAGAAAAACAAAGGCACATCTGGGTCTATGTCTCTAATATCGGCCGCAAGGGTAAAGCCATCTACATGCGGCATCATTACATCTAATAAGCAGATGTCAAATTTTTCACGCTGAAACGCCGCAAGGCCCAATCTGCCATCACGTTCAAGCACCACTTCGTAGTCACTTAGCTCTAAAAAGTTTTTTAATACGGTACCAAGGTTGCTATCGTCTTCGCACAATAAAATGCGATATTTTCTTCCTTCCATAATTATAGTTTTTTTATTAACAAGTTAAAGATAGCGTTTGCAAGAAACGTGCCTACATATTGAGTGCAAGATTTTGTTAAAAGCGGTTATGAAGCGATTGTTTGGGGTGAAATAGTGTTTGAAGTCGTTTTATTTTCTTCTTGGGCTTTTATTATCTTTCGCCAAAATTTCAACTCATGCCAACTACTGACCAATTATTAGAAGCTGTAAAAGCAGGTTATACATTTAAAGGCGAACATGTAAAAATTGGCTGCGCCGTTTTTGATGGTGAAGTGGTGGCTGGCGCAGATGTGTTTTTGCCACTTAAAACTATGAACCGCCATGGTTTAATAGCTGGTGCTACAGGTACGGGTAAAACCAAAACGCTACAAATGATAAGCGAACAGCTCAGCAATAATAGTGTTCCCGTGGTGCTAATGGATATTAAAGGCGACTTAAGTGGTATTGCTGCTGCAGGTACTGCAAACGATAAAATTGCCGACCGTTGCGCTAAGCTAAATGTCAATTATCAGCCTGCTGCTTTTCCTGTAGAGCTAATGACGTTAAGTAATGGCAAAGGCGTAAAACTTCGTGCTACAGTAAGTGAATTTGGCCCTATTTTATTAAGTAAAATTTTAGGTTTAAACGATACACAAGGTGGCCTTGTGGCCATGATATTTAAGTATTGCGACGATAATAAAATGCCGTTGCTAGACTTAAAAGATTTTATAAAAGTGCTGCAATACATTGGTGACGAAGGCAAGGCAGAATTAGAAAAAAGCTACGGTAAAATATCCACCACAAGTACCGGTACTATTTTACGTAAAGTAATAGAATTACAACAGCAAGGTGCAGATGTGTTTTTTGGCGAGAAAAGTTTTGAGGTAGAAGATTTAATGCGCATTAGCGATGATGGTAGAGGTATGATTAACATTCTGCGTGTTACCGAAATGCAAGATAGGCCCAAGCTTTTCTCAACGTTTATGTTGCAGTTATTGGCTGAATTGTATGCCATTTGCCCAGAAGAAGGCGATTTGGACAAACCTAAATTGGTATTAATTATTGATGAGGCACATTTGGTATTTAACGAGGCAAGCGAAGCCTTGTTACAGCAAATAGAAACCGTTATCAAACTCATTCGTAGTAAAGGTATTGGCATCTTTTTCTGTACACAAAATCCGCAAGATGTACCTGCTGCTATTTTAAGTCAGCTAGGTTTAAAGGTGCAACATGCCTTGCGTGCATTTACCGCTGCCGATAGAAAAACCATCAAGCAAGCAGCCGAAAATTTCCCTGAAACAGATTTCTATAAAACCGATGAATTGCTTACCCAGCTTGGTATTGGCGAGGCTTTTATAACCTTGCTTAACGAGAAAGGCGTGCCTACACCATTGGTGCATACTATGCTATGCCCACCAAGTAGCCGTATGGATATTTTAACCGATAGTGAAATTGATAGCCTTGTTGCTAGCAGTAAAATTGCCCGCAAATATGCCGAAGCGATTGATACCGAAAGTGCTTACGAAATATTGACAGCTAAGCTTGAAGAAGCCGCTAAAAAAACAGAGGAAGAAAAGCCTACTACCAACACCACAGCAGAAAAAGTTGAGAGCTTTTTAGATAATCCTATTGTAAAGCAAGTGGGTCGTACGGCAGCTAGTATTATTACACGTAGTTTGCTAGGTGCTTTGGGCTTAGGTGGTAGAAGTAGCAAGAAAACCAGCTTGTGGTAGTTGTATTTTTATGTAACAAGCAGTAGAATAATTAACTCAAGTTGCTAGTTAATTTTCTTCAGCTGTAAAGCAAACAGGAATAATGCTATTTTCAGGAGGAAGCCTTTAATTGTTACTGCATGAATTGTTCTTAGGAA
>NZ_JBQWIE010000035.1:0-35849 GCF_056745525.1 Parasediminibacterium sp. HNIBRBA5674
TGTGGTGGAAATCCTGAAAAACTAAATGAAGTTTTATTGTGTAACACCTCATAAATATCTTTCGTACACCTGTGGTGGTGATAGGAACACTGATGACAAAGATTGAATGGATTTACACAGATTTTACCATCGTGAAAATCTATTCAACCATAGTGAATCACAGTTTAGAAAAAGCAATATATAGTATCGAGCCGTACAAGTAGGTATTTCGCAAGCTCAATATAAACTTGCAACGATGCTAAATAGTAGCACAAAAGCTGGTAACATAATTTTATAACAAAACATAATAATCCCCTTTAGGGTTAGGGCATGGCAGAAATAGTAAAAGCAGCGAATTACGACGAGAGTGATATTAGAAGCCTCGACTGGCGTGAGCATATACGCTTAAGGCCTGGTATGTATATTGGTAAATTAGGCGACGGATCGGCGGCTGATGATGGTATTTATGTGTTGATGAAAGAGGTGATGGACAACTGTATTGACGAACACATGATGGGCTTTGGTAGGCATGTTGACATTACTCTGAAGGAAAAAATGGTGACCATACGTGACTATGGCCGTGGTATTCCTTTGGGTAAAGTGGTAGATGTGGTGAGCAAAATAAATACTGGTGCCAAATACGATAGCAAGGCTTTCCAAAAAAGTGTGGGCTTGAATGGTGTGGGTACAAAAGCGGTAAATGCTTTGAGTAGCTACTTTAAAGTAACTGCTTACAGAGAAGGCAAAGCTAAAACGGCTGAATTTGAACGTGGTGTATTAACCAAAGAACACAACGAAGTAGCAATTACCGAAGAAAATGGTACTGAGGTATCGTTTATAGCAGATGATACGGTGTTTAGAAATTACCACTACTTGCATGAATATATAGATAACCAACTTTGGAACTATTGTTACTTAAATGCTGGTTTGGTAATTACGTTTAACAACAAGCGTTATGTAAGTAAAAATGGCTTGCTGGATTTACTGAAACGCAAAACGCCTGAGGATGAATTGCGTTACCCAATTATTCACTTAAAAGGTGAAGATATTGAGGTAGCGGTGAGCCATAATGGTGACTATGGTGAAGATATTTTCTCGTTTGTAAATGGTCAGTACACCACACAAGGTGGTACGCATCAGCAGGCATTTAGAGAGGCTTATGTAAAAACCATTCGTGACTTTTTTAAGAAAGATTATGAAGCGGCTGACATTCGCCAAAGTATTGTGGCAGCAATCGCTGTAAGGGTTCAAGAGCCAGTGTTTGAAAGCCAGACCAAAACAAAACTAGGTTCTCAAAACGTGAGCGAAGGCGGTAAAAGCATGAAGAACTTTGTGCAGGAGTTTTTAAGTAAAGAGTTGGATAACTTTTTGCATAAAAACCCAACTACTGCCGATGCGATAAAGAAAAGAATTGAGCAAAGCGAACGTGAACGTAAAGAGCTAAGCGGTATAAGAAAACTAGCTAACGAACGTGCTAAAAAAGCCAACCTACACAACAAAAAATTACGTGATTGTCGTGTGCATTTTAATGATGAGCCACCTGTAAAAAACAGGGAAGATTATATGCTCAATCAAAAAAATACCACCATTTTTATTACAGAGGGTGATAGTGCTAGTGGCTCTATTACCAAAGCCAGAAATGTAGATACACAGGCCGTTTTCAGCTTGCGTGGTAAGCCTTTAAACTGCTTTGGGTTGACCAAAAAAGTGGTGTATGAAAATGAAGAATTTAACTTACTGCAACATGCGTTAAATATTGAAGAAGGGATTGAAGGTTTGCGTTATAATAACGTAGTCATTGCTACCGATGCCGATGTGGATGGTATGCACATTCGTTTGTTAATTATGACTTTCTTCTTGCAGTTTTTCCCTGATTTGATTAAGCGTGGCCATGTATATATTTTAGAAACGCCATTGTTCAGGGTTCGTAACAAACAAGAAACCATTTATTGCTACGATGAAGCCGAAAAGCAAGCTGCTACTAAAAAGCTAGGCAACAAACCAGAAACTACACGCTTTAAAGGTTTGGGTGAAATTAGTCCGGGTGAGTTTGAGCGTTTTATTACGCATGATATGCGATTACAACCAGTAATACTTGAGCAAGGTGACCATATTCAGCATTTGCTAGAATATTACATGGGTAAAAACACACCGCAACGTCAAGACTTTATTATTGATAATTTGAGGTTCGAGATGGATTTGGTAGAGGAAGGTGTTTAGCCCCCAACCCCTAAAGGGGAGTAATTGGGTGGTAAGTATTTTATAAATTTAAAAATTCCCCTTTAGGGGTTAGGGGCATGATTCACATAGTTTTTAACGAGGCGGATATAACTGTATTACAACAAGCTATTGCATTGGATGCTAGTTTGGAAGGCGAAGTAATACAAATAAAAGATGATTTTGCAGTTGGGCCAATTGCCAATATTTACGAAACAGAAGGCTATCAGCAACGCAGAGATTGGTGGCAAAATGCCTTACAATATTCGCCTTACACAGAGCAGATTGATTTGGTGGATGATAAAATGGCGGTGTTTAATCTCATTAAACAATTGAATGAAGATGAAAGCCTTGAGGTTTGGATTTGGATGGGGCAAAATCAACACGATGTGTGTGGCTATTATTGGCTAATGCCACAATTGCGAGATTTTCAAGGAAGAATACAGGTATTGTACTTGAATAATTTGCCGTTTATTAATGAAAAAGGCGGCATTTTTTATCCAAGTTGGTTAAGTGAAATACAGCCGAAAGAGTTTTTAAAAGCCAAGAAACTAGCAAGACCAATAACGCTAAGCGAGTTTGAAATAGACCCTGATGAATGGCAGAAATTGTGTAGAGAAAATAGTGGTGTAAGATTACTTGAAGGTGGTAAAAAAATAGTAAGCAAAGGCTATGACCATTACGATGCAGAAATGCTGACGATGATTACTGCTGAACCACAAAAGTTGAGTAAAATACTAAGTAACATCTTTAGTAAAACGAAGATTAAAACTGGTGATGTGTTCTTGGTTTGGCGCATAAGAAAGCTTGCAGAATTTGGAGACCTTGAAGTTATTGGTGATTGGGAAAAAGGATGGAAGGAAATTAGTGTTAAGCTGGCAAGTGTAGTTAGCGAGTAGAAATATTCAATAATCAATAACAAATATTCAATTTTCAATGATGAATGAAGAACGAAAATTTGACCTTGAGGATAGGCTTATTGACTTTGGTGCTCGTGTAATTGATGTTGTAGATAGCTTGCCAAGTAATAGAGCTGGAAATTACATAGCTGCACAAATGATACGCTGCGGCCTTGCACCATGTTTATTGTATGGTGAAGTGCAAGCAGCAGAATCAAGGGATGATTTCATTCATAAGATGAAAATTGCATTGAAGGAATTGAAAGAAACAAGAGTGTGCATCAAACTAATTATTAAAAAAGAAATGATTAAGCCTGCAAAGCGAATAGATGCAATTAGAAAAGAAAATGAGGAATTAATAGCTATCATTTCCAAAGGGATAGAAACAGCAAAAAAGAACAATCAAAAGAAATAAAGAAGGCGTGAAACAAACAATATTCAACTTTCAATAATCAATATTCATTTAGTTAGGTAGGATTTCTTCATCGATTGAGCATTGATTATTGAACATTCTTTATTGAATATTTACAAGTAATAACACAATAAGGGGCATGGCAAAAGACAAAATTGATAACAAGGTTTACGAGAACGAAAGTGGTGTGCAGGGGCAGTATAAAAACTGGTTTTTAGATTACGCATCGTACGTAATTCTAGAACGTGCCGTGCCTGCTATTGAGGATGGTTTAAAACCTGTGCAACGTCGTATTCTTCATGCAATGAAGGAAATGGATGACGGTAGATTTAACAAAGTGGCTAATATTATTGGTCAGGCGATGCAGTATCATCCACACGGTGATGCAAGTATTGGCGATGCTTTGGTAAACATGGGGCAGAAGGATTTACTAATAGATACGCAAGGTAACTGGGGCGATATAAGAACAGGTGATGTGGCGGCTGCACCAAGGTATATTGAAGCTAGACTAAGCAAGTTTGCCTTAGATGTAGCCTTTAACGCCAAAACCACCGAATGGCTATTAAGTTACGATGGTAGAAAGCAAGAACCTGTTACATTACCTATGAAGTTTCCATTGCTATTGGCACAAGGTGCTGATGGTATTGCGGTGGGCTTAAGTACTAAGATTTTGCCACACAATTTTTGCGAAGTAATAGAGGCTGCGATTAAGTATCTAAAAGGCCGCAAGTTTGAACTCTATCCAGATTTTCAAACGGGTGGTATGGTAGATGTAAGTAACTACAACGAAGGCAAACGTGGTGGTAAGGTAAAGGTGCGTTGCATTATTGAAGAGCTAGATAAAAAGAGCTTGATTATTCGTGATGTGCCTTATGGTGTTACTGTTTCGCAGTTATGTGATAGCATTACCAAAGCCAATGATGCTGGTAAAATAAAAATCAAAAAGCTGACTGAATTTACAGGTAAAAATGTAGAGGTTCAGGTAGACTTAGCACCAGGTATTTCATCTGATATTACAATAGATGCGTTATATGCATTTACCGATTGTGAGGTGAGTATTTCGCCCAATGCGTGTATTATCGATTCGCACAAACCTCGCTTTGTAGGTGTGCAAGAATTGCTAACCGTATCGGTAGATAATACCAAAGCCTTGCTAAACCGTGAGCTAGAAATAAGGCTTGCTGAATTAAACGATAAGTGGCACACGACCTCATTAGAAAAAATCTTCTTCGAGCAAAAGATTTACAAAGAGCTAGAACAAAAACACGAAAGCTGGGAGAAAGTAATTCAGGCCATAGAAGCCGCTTTTGTACCTTTTCAATCTATCTTAAAAAGACCTGTTACAAGAGAAGATGTATTGAAGTTGACTGAAAAACCTGTGCGTAGGATTTATCGTTTAGATATTGATGATTTGATAAACCAAATTAAAGGTATTGAAGCAGATATTGCACAAGTTGAGTACGATTTAGCGCATCTTACAGAATTTGCCATAGCTTACTTTGAAAACTTGCTGAAGAAATACGGTAAGGGTAGAGAACGCAAAACAGAGATTAAGTTGTTTGATACCATTAGTGTGCAGCAAGTAGCTATTGCCAATACTAAGCTATATGTAAACAGAGAAGACGGCTTTATAGGTACGAGCTTAAAGAAAGAGGAATTTCTGTTTGATTGTAGCGATATAGACGACATTATCATCTTTACCAAACGTGGTATGATGAAGGTGGTAAAAGTGGGCGACAAAGTGTTTATAGGTAAGGATATCATCTACATTGCCATCTTTAAAAAGAACGATGAACGTACCACGTACAATATGATTTATCTGGATGCAGAAAGTGGTACAAGCTATGCCAAACGCTTTAACGTAACTGGTATTACACGTGATAAAGAGTACGACCTTACCAAGGGTGCAGATAAAAGTAAAGTGCATTATTTTACTGCCAATGCTAATGGCGAAGCCGAAATAGTGAAAGTGGTACTAAGCCCTAACTGTACGGCTAGAATTAAAGAACTAGATTTTTACTTTGAAGAACTAGAAATTAAAGGCCGCAGCAGCCAAGGTAATACCGTAACCAAATACCCTGTAAAAAACATTAAGTTTAAAGAAGCTGGTAGAAGCACATTGGCTGGTAGAAAACTGTGGTTTGATGAGCAATTTGGCCGCTTAAACATAGATGAGAAAGGCAATTATCTAGGCACATTTGAAGGGGATGATAAAGTGCTAGTAATGTACCACGATGGGCATTATGAAATTACCGATACAGAACTAACGCAGCGCTTTGATGCTGAGAAAATACTGCTGATAGAACGCTTTAACCCTGAAAGCATATTTACAGCGGTATATCTTGACAAAGCGAAAGAACAGTTTAACGTAAAACGCTTTAAAATAGAAGCCACCACTTTAAAAAACAAATACCTGTTTATAAAAGAAGGCGAAGGCAATATGCTAATGGCAGCCACCTCTATACAAGAACCAATATTGATAGTGCTAACAGGCAAGGGACAAACGCTAAACAAAGTGAAGTTTAAAATAGCAAGCATGATGGAAGTAACCGGCTGGAAAACTGTAGGCGCTAAGCTAATGGGCTATTCTAAAACGGCTGAAATGACCTGGGAAGAATTGCCTAAAGAAGACAATGCACAACCTGAGTTGTTTGGATAATTGCTAACGTCACTGCGAGGGACGAGGCAGCCTGCATGCAATAATACCGTGATGATATGTTAAAAGCCCCCGATTTTCGGGGGCTTTTTTGTTGGGTAAAAAATGATGTGATGATTTATAATTTCTCTTTAAAAGCTTTGTAAAATTTATTGAACTCGCTGCATGTTAAAACCTTATCAAAGTCAAGCTTGGCTTGCTTCCATCTCAAAATGACTAACCACCACTTAGAAACGATTGCCTACCACCTAGAAATGGCTTACCACCACAAAAAAATGATATGCCACCGCAATAAATGGCTACCGAGCACCCCAAAATGGCTTGCCACCATAAAAAAATGATATACTACCGCCCGAAAATGGTTACCGACCAGGTTTCGCCAATTTTTAAAACTATTTTTTACAATGTGCGGCTGCTCGTTGTGTATAACTAAGAAGTACGCCAATATATTATCTTGATATTTTGCCCTTACTTCCCATAAAACTGCCAACTCGTAACAAAGTTTTTAGGAAATAAAAGGAAAGAAAAAGCCCTTGTGTTAAGGCTTTTTCTTTCTTCTTAATTTGATGGTAGCGTTTCTGTTAAGGTCGCTCATCATCATTATTTCGTGCCTTATTTTACCGTCGTATAGTATTAATGCGGCTGTATTTGGTGGTATTAAGCCAAGGTTATCGGCAAACATGCTTAGTTCGTTGTATTCTAGGCTGTCACTAAGTGGTAGTGTAATAGTAATTGCGCTGTGTTTAAGCATGGTAGAACCAAGTACCAATTTATCGTTAAGGTATAGTGATACAGAATCGTAGTCTATTTGACCATTGTCATACAACTCTACACGAATGCTACTGCTTTCAATGTCTAATTCTTGTGTATACACTTTTTGTCGATTGCTATACAACAGTTGTTTAGGGTCAAGTGTGGCAGGGGCTTTTTTAGTAACTACTGCGGTATCTGTTTTTACATTGGTTACCACCGATGGTTTGCGTGGTAGAATAACGGTTGCTTCTTTATTCTTTTTAGGCAATATGGTGTACGATTCTTTTTTGGTTGCAGGCGGTGGTGGTGGCGGTGCTACATCTTTTAAACGCTTAAAATTAAAGTTAATAACCGGGCAAGTAAATTGGTGCTCATTATCTGCATATAGTGCACCTTTAAGTACGCTTTCTACCCTTGAATTACGTAAGGTCATTTCAGCATACATGGGGCAGTCTACACCTGTTTTTGTATTGTAAGAACGATGGAAAATGATGTTTTGCTTGTTTAACAACAGTTTGTTAGTTACTTTATCAAACTTGCCTTCTATTTTATTGGTAAATAAACTATCCCTAAAGTAATAGCTAAAAACGCCAGTTACCTTACCATTTTTTTCGTTTAAAATCAATTCGCCAAGGTAGTTATTCGTTTCGTTAGGCACTTCTGCAACGCCTATACCGTACCAGCTATCTTTAATAGATTGTGCTTGTAACATTGCCGTAATACCGCCAACCATTATAATTGCTATTAGCAACAATAAGTTTTTTTTCATAGAAGTTTTGTGTCTTTTCAATAATATAAAGTACGCTGCTAGCTAAGCAATGTTTATGCCCAAAAACAAAAAATCGATATAAGGATGTAATATAACGCCCCGTTCATAATAAAAGCTTGCAATTGTAAGAGTGGCGATTATTTTTTAGATATTTTAGCCAAAACTTAATTAACGCTCATGAAGAAGATGTACTTATTGTTATTGGTGCTGCTTGTGGCAAAAGGGCTATTAGCGCAAAAGAAACCACTTGACCATTCGGTGTATGATGGTTGGCAAACCTTAGCAGAGAAATTAATTAGTAATGATGGCAAGTTTGTAGTGTACACCGTTACCCCGCAAGAAGGTGATGCTACCTTGGTCATTCAAGAAACAAACGGTAAAAACCTGTTAGAAATAGAACGTGGCTACAGTGCTCGTATTACTGAAGATAACAAGTATGTGGTGTTTAAAATTAAGCCAACATTTGCGCAAACACGTACTGCTAAAATAGCCAAGAAAGCACCTGCTGATATGCCAAAAGACAGCTTGGCTATTGTAACCATTGCTACAGCTAGCATAGAAAAAATACCAGCGGTAAAAAGCTATAAACTACCTGAGAAAGCAAGCAATGTATTGTTGTATTTGCTAGAAAAACCAGCCGCTGATACATCAAAACCAAGAGTAACTGATAGTGCTAGAACAGAAACTGCTGCTGCACCTACACCTGCAAGAAGAGGTGGTGGTGCTAGAGGTGGTGCAGGTGCAGCCAACGATGGTGAAGAAGGTACTGAGCTTGTGGTTAAGTATTTAACCGAAGGCCAAAAGAAATCGTTTATGCTAGTAAATGATTACGTGGTAAGTAGAACAGGTAACCTAGCCGTAGTAAAAACGACCAAGAAAAATAGCGATGCCAGTAGTAAAGCTTTGGTATTACAATTAAGCACCGATACCAAACATATAGATACGGTATTAAAAGCGTTTAACGATGCAAAGTCTTTTGCGTTTGATGATGCAGGCAAGCAGTTGGCATTTGTAGCAGAAAGAGACAGTGCTAAAAAAGAATCACAGAAGTTTTACAAATTGTATTATTACAAAGCAGGCTTAGATAGTGCCAAATTATTGGCTGATAGAAATACCAAAGGTTTGACTGCAAAGCATACCATTAGTGAGTTTGCCACTATTGACTTTAGCGAAAGTGGTAAGCGCTTGTTTATAGGTACATCTGTTGTGCTACCACCAAAAGATACTACGTTGCCAGAATTTGAAAGAGCCACATTAGATGTATGGAATTACCATGATGATGATTTGATGACGGTACAATTAAAAAATGTAGAAGCCGATACACGTAAGAGTTATTTGGCTAGATACGATTTTGATAACAATAGCATTGTGCCTTTGGCAGATGATAAATTTCCACGTGTACAACAAACTTTAGATGGTGATGGTGATGTGTTCTATACAGGGACTGATTTTGGTAAACGTGTGGCTCGCCAATGGCTGGGCAGTACGTTTAGTGATTTGTATAGCCTAAACCCAATAACTGGCGAACGTAAATTAATATTGGCCAACTTTAAAGGCAATGTGTATCCATCTTATGCTGGTAAATATTTACTGGTGTACGAGGATAAAAAGAAAGCCTACACTATGTACAATAGTGCTACGCAAAAGTTATATGCAGTAGCTACTGACATTAAATATCCATTGTATGATGAAGACAATGATGTGCCAGATGATGCTAACCCTTACGGTATAGCCAAGTGGATGGAAGGCGATAAATATGTATTGATAAACGACCATTACGATGTATGGAAAGTTGCTACAGAAGGTGGGGAAAGAAGTATCCCTTTAACTTTTGGTAGATACAATAAAATTGAACATCGCTATGCAAGTGTAGATACTGATGAGAAGTTTATTAAAAACGATGCGTTGTTGCTGTTTAGAATATTTGACGAGAATGATAAAAGCGCTGGTCTAGCACAACTAAACCTAAAAAATAAAATCAGCCCAACCACTATCTTTAAAGAGCCTGTAGCCCTTGGTGCTGCTGGTTTTGGTGGCAATAGTGGTATTTTAAAAGCAAAAGATGCTAACCTATTAGCATTTACCAAAGAAACATTTGAAACCTCACCAAACTTGTATGTACGTAAGTTAAATGGTGCTGATGAAGTAAAATTATCTAGTACCAATCCGCAGCAAGCCAATTACAATTGGGGCACTTCTGAACTGTTTAAATGGAAAGCTTATACTGGCAAAGAAACAGAAGGTGTATTGTACAAACCAGAAGATTTTGACCCTAAGAAAAAATATCCAATGATTGTGTACTTCTATGAGCGTAACAATGAAACCTTACACAATTATCGTTCGCCTGCACCTAGTGCTTCTTCTATTAACATTCCATTTTTTGTAAGCCGTGGCTACATTGTATTTGTGCCAGACATTTGGTACAAAACTGGTCACCCAGGTAAAAGCGCTTTTGACTACATAGTAAGCGGTACAAGAGCGGTAGTAAAAGCAGGCTTTGTAGATAGTACCAAAATTGGTATTCAAGGGCAAAGCTGGGGTGGTTATCAAACAGCTTACGTAATTACACAAACCAATTTATATGCTGCTGCTTGGGCTGGTGCGCCTGTGGTAAATATGTTTAGTGCTTATGGCGGCATTAGATGGGAAAGCGGTGTTACACGTCAATTTCAATATGAGAAAACGCAAAGCCGCATAGGTGCTACCATTTGGGAAAAACCAGAACTGTACATAGAGAACTCGCCATTGTTCCATTTACCAAAAGTAAAAACACCATTGGTAATTATGAGTAACGATGCAGATGGTGCAGTGCCTTGGTATCAAGGTATTGAGTACTTTACAGCCATGCGTAGATTGAATAAACCTGTATGGTTGCTAGTGTATAATAATGAAGCGCATAACCTTGTAGAAAGACGCAATCGTAAAGACATACAAGTACGTTTACAACAATATTTTGACTGGCTATTAAAAGGCGAAAAACCTACCAAATGGTTGACTGAGGGCGTACCTGCTGTCATGAAAGGTAGAGATTGGGGGTTAGGAAATTAGTTTGGAATTTGAAGTTTATCGTTTTAGGTTCTAGGTTTTGTGTTCTTGTTTCTTGAACCTTGTGTCTTGTATCTTAATTCTTAGATCTTACTTCTTAATAAAAAAATCCCTCTAGTTTAGCATACTAGAGGGATTTTTATTGCTTGTATTCTGCGATGCCTACCTAATCTGTGAGAATAAATGTCTAATGATCATAACTCACCACTTTGGTAATCTGCCATTTACCATTGGTTTCTTTCCAAATCATTAAAAACTTAAACGTACCCACTTCAAGTTTGCAGTTTTCTATGTGTTTAAATTGGTGCGAACCTATTTCTATAGCACCATAATCTTTTATAGGATGCACTTCTAAGCTGCCTTCGTTTAAGGTACGTGTAAGCTTGTAGGGCCTTGTATACATTTGGGCAAAATTGATAAAAACCGTATCGTAATTAATCAGCCCGCCATTGTCTTGAAACCACTCTAACGAAGGCGAGAGAAACGTTTTCATTAAAGCTAGGTTTTGCGCATTAAAAGCTGCAAATAGTAGGCTGTCTTGCACACGAATAGTATGGTACAATTGCTGCGATGTAGGCGCTACTTTCTTTTCTTGGGCTTGAGTTGCAAGTGTTAGAAATAATATGAGTGATAGGAAGAAAGGTTTCATGAAATATTTTTTTTATGCTTGTGTGTTATTTGAATAATGCAATTGTATTAGGGGATAGCCCTATGATATCTATTGTTATTGGCTCATCAGGCATTTCTTTAAGGTCATTAATATTGTATCCACCTTCTGGATACAAGACGTGACCATTGCTAAGTTTTACATGCAAGTTTAAGGCATGCCATTTTAGATAATTAGGCTTTGGTGTTGCCCAAAATTCCCAAACAGCCTCTTGTATAAAACCATAATAATTGTTAGAAGGGATAAAATTACCAGAAATACAACCCATATTTTCATCCACTATTTGCAAGTTTGCTTCTCCAATTATTAACTCATTAGAATAGACAGTAGCTTTCATAAAAATATTTTATTTCGCTTCTATAATTTTACCTTATAATCATTAAAAGCCTTGTGCAATAAGCTTTCTAGCTCGTTAAAACTAAAGTCAAGTGTGTTTGATGCTATGCACAGTGGCGTGCCATACATGTTGAGGTTTTGGCGCAGCAATTTGGCTTTAAAGTTACTGGCTTTACTAATGTATTTTTCAGGGTCAGCTACTTCTATCAATATAAACTTGGTGCTCATTACTTGGCTAGTTCGTAAGGCCCTAACATCAGCCCAATCAATAAAACCAACGCTTACACCACTTGAGTTATCGGTAATACCGTTTTGGTCAATGATTAGTCCCATTTGTGTATCGAACAGCTTTTGAATGCCAACAGCACCTGTTGCACCAAAAAATACAACAGCAGCAATGCCTACTATTTTTATAAACAAAGGGTTAAAACGTGTTTGGTGGTCGGCTTGAAAAATAAACATCCAAATGCCAGCTACTACAAACAGGATTGAGCCCAAAATGAGCAGTAATATTTTCTTTTTACTTAAAGGGATATTAATTGGTTGCATAGCAAATAGTTAAGGCAATGAAAATAAGTAGAATCAAATAGTTGGCAGCAGTTACACAACCACAATATCATAATTTGTTAATAAACCTGCCAAGCCAGCAGTAGCAAATTTTGCTTTTTTGACACGATTGTTTGTGGGGTTAATGACATAGTTATAAGCGGTTGTAAAATCAGCTTTCTCAAGTATGGTATTGTCAAATATGGCTCTGCTTAAATCACAATTGTCAAATATCGCTTGCGTTAAATCAGTTTCTACAAAATCAACTTCTTGTAAGCTACAATTTTTGAAGTTGGTTTTCTTCATTTTGCATTTGTAAAAAGAAGTAAGATTAAGAGTGCAATTTGAAAAGCCAACTGAGAAAATAAATTGATTGCAAGTATCAAAGCGTAAGCCTAACAGTTTGCATGTATTAAACGTTGCGTCTCTAAAAGCAGCTTGTTCTATTTGCGCATTGCTAAGGTTACAGTTGATAAAAGTACATTCAGAAAATTGTCGGTTATTTAAGTTTACGCCTTCTAAATTGCAACTCTCAAAACTACAATTATCGTATTCGCCTTCTGGTAAGCCTTTTAGCGTAAAGTCAATATTGGTATAGGTTTGGTCGTCAAAAAATGAGTGTGACATTTGATAATGAAAGTGTTGATATAACCGTAAAGCTAGCTTTTATTTACAATAGTTCTAAACGTTAGGTTTACTCTGGGTGTTTGTATTTTGGTGGTTGGTGGTAAGCGATGCAACCAATGCGTTTGTGTAGTGCCAGCCATTAAAAGTAAGCTGCCATGTTGTAGCATTACCGAAACTATTTCTTGCGTTTGTTTGTGTTTAAAAGCAAACTTTCTTTCTGCGCAAAAGCTTAATGATGCAATAGCACCATCTTTTTTTAAATCGGTTTCACCATCGCTGTGCCATGCCATACCTTCTTCACCAGTGTGGTAGAGATTTAGTAAGCAAGAGTTGTAAGTCTCGCCAGTTGTTGTTTCTGCTAATTGCTTAAGTACTTTTAGTTCTTCTGTCCAAGGCAGTGCTTGTTTTGTTACGTTTGAGTATCGGTATTCAAAATTCATATCACCATACCAAGCTACTTTTCGTTTGGTGATGATGCGTTTACCAAACATAATCGCTTCATCGTTGCGCCACTCAATAGTGGTGAGTAATGCTTGCAAATAATCATTGGCTTGGTTTATCGACATCAATTTGCCATAGTATTTTACTATGCCATCGTAAGGCAAAAGGTTGATGTCTTGTTGTGGTATTTGATTGAATAAATCCATTTTTGCAAAGTTGCTTTTTTAGTTTACCACATAGGCATATAGACACATAGAAAGTGATATAAGGGCACATTAAAATACTATTTTGCTCGGTTTTGCTATGTGTCTACTGTGCCTATGTGGTTCATTTGTTTTTACAACAAATGTTACTGAAAAATTGTTGCTGCTTCCCAGCCAATGATAGCTGTTTTACGCGTTGGCCCCCACATATAGCCACCAATATTGCCCGTTGTTTGTATGACCCTATGGCAAGGAATTAAAAACGCCACAGGATTACTACCAATAGCTGTGCCCACAGCCCTTGAGGCTTTAGGGCTATTGATGGTATTGGCAATATCGCCATAAGTTGTAAGCTGCCCCATGGGTATTTTTAGTAAAGCTTCCCATACTTTTAGCTGAAAATCGGTGCCTTTTAAGTGTAGTTTTATTTGTGGCAAATGCTTCCAATCTTTAGAAAGAATGCTCAGTGCTTGTTCTTGAAACTCGTCTTTTTGTTCAATAAACTCGGCTTTAGAAAAATGTGCTTGCAAATCAGTAAATCCAACGTTATTGTCTTCTACAAAAGCAATGTAGCAAACACCTTTTTGTGTAGATGCAATTACGATGTTGCCAAAAATTGTATTAGCGAAGCTGTATTTTATTTGCAAATGTTCACCACCATTTTTGTATTCACCAGGTGTCATACCTTCTATATTTACAAACAAATCGTGCAGCCTGCTGCTGCTAGATAAACCTGTTTCTAAAGCAGTGTCAAATAGGGTAGTAGTGGGCTGTTGTAGCAAGCTTTTTGCGTATTGCACACTTGTGTATTGCAAAAACTTTTTTGGGCTTACGCCTGCCCATTCAGTGAATAATTTTTGAAAATAAAAAGGACTCAGATGCACACTAGCCGCAATTTCATCAAGGCTTGGTTGTGCTTTAAAATTGGCTTTGATATAGTTGATAGCGTCTGCTATTTTGTGGTACATCATTGTGTTTGTTTCGCTCATGAAAACTGGTTTGTTGCACAAATGTAACCTGCATATAAGCATCATAAAATCCGATTCTTGCGTATTTTACCCAAAACAAAAAAGCCTCGCAACATTGCAAGGCTTTTGTAAAATACTAGACTGTTTATTTCTGTTGTTTCTTTAATTCATCTACCATTTTTTTTGTGTCGTCTAGTTGTTTCTTTAAGTCAATCATATATAGGGTTAACTCTTCTACTTTTTTCAATAGCAAACCATTCATTTTACCTAAGTCAAGGCCACTAGTTGTAACATCTTCAGTGGTAGGCATATCTGGCAAATGCTTGTATTTTTTTATGAAGCCATCTAAGTCGTAAATATTCATCAATTTGTAGTCTGATTCAAATACATTATCAAACCAATCTTCTGAATTTTTAATGGCTACTTTTACTTTTTCTGTTAAAATACCTTCTTCTACAAACAATTTGTAACCATCGTAATTGGTACTTACATCACCAATTTTTACTTTGCCATGATAGCTATCAATTGAAAAAACTTCTTGGTCTAAATCTATACCAGGCGCTTTGTAACAAATTTTAAATGTTTGTGGCGATTTGATGGTGTTATCGCCAGAAACTCTAGCGCCAACTGTCCAATAGCTTACATTTTTAGGATCGCTTAAATCACCATTTGAAAACATAATACTTGGTTCATTTTGTCCATTTGGTGACCAACTATTGCTCAATTGTAATAAAATATTTTTACGTCTAGTGTCGCCAGCATTGCGTTTGATTTCTAGTGCAGCTTGCGGCGTTTTTGTACCAATACCAATATTGCCTATCATTGGAAATTGGTTTTCGCTATTAGGCATAGCAGTATCAATGTATTGGTATACTACATTCTTTGGTTCAGGATTGTAATTAG
Source organism: Parasediminibacterium sp. HNIBRBA5674 (assembly GCF_056745525.1). Taxonomy (NCBI): domain Bacteria; kingdom Pseudomonadati; phylum Bacteroidota; class Chitinophagia; order Chitinophagales; family Chitinophagaceae; genus Parasediminibacterium; species Parasediminibacterium sp. HNIBRBA5674. The sequence goes on from NZ_JBQWIE010000035.1 coordinate 15,422, forward strand.
GAAATGTTGATGGTGACGTTGAAGGGTTACTTGTTGCAGGTGTTTTATAAGTTCGTGGTTTGTAAGTGGTATATGCCTTTTTGGCTTTAGTTACAGGCTTTTTTACCTGTGAACCAGCTGCAAAAGCTGAAGCGACGAAAATTGTAAGGATTGCTATTTTTTTCATGAGTACAAAAAGTTTTTTGGTTTTCTAAAACCAGCGGTTAAAATTACTTAAACAAGTAACGAAATAAAGTGGTTAAAATTATTCTACTTATCACTTATAGCCAGATTATTTATCCACGCTGTCTTTTTTACTTTAGATTAAACAATAAAAAAGGCAGTTTAAAAACGTACTTTTATTATTGTTAATCTTGTATCGTTATTCTAGGACTAGACAGAAATTTTTTCAAATAATTGCAAAATTCAGTTGAAGATATTTTACAATTCATTAACATATTAGAATTATTATTAATTATCTTTTCGTTTTTCTTTGTAAAAAAATAGATTATGAAAAGATTAGGAGTTTTGTTGTTAAGCGTTGCGATAATTTCAGCAAGCTTATTTGGTTGTAAAAAAGATTCTGGTACACAGACTTTTGGCGCAACGCAAGGTCAGATAACTGGTACTGGTGGCGTTACATTTGATGTTAGTGGTACTTCTGCTGTATTTAATAGGCAGGTTGCAAGTGGTTCTACTTCTATATCAATAACAGGTATTATAAGTTCATCGCCCTTGAAGTCGGTTTTAATTCAGTTTATTAATGTTACTGCACCTGGTACTTATTCGTTAGCACAAACACCTTCTAATTTTTCTGCACAAGTAACTTATATGGCTGGTATGGCTACTAATGATAGCTATGTAAGTTCATTATCATCAACTGGTAATGGATCTGTAACTATTACCTCAATTTCTACTACCTCTATTGAGGGTACATACACTACAAAAGCAACAAATTTGGCTGGTGCATCTATTACTTTTTCTGGTACGTTTAAAGGTAATTTTTAAACTTGTAGCGTAATAACTAGATGTTTTTAAAATTGTGTATGCATTTAAATTATGTAACTGCACAGATTCATAAAGAACAGAACGTACAAGTGTGGGACGCAACTGACGATGATAAGTATAGCCAAAGCTGGCAACATAAAAAATCCCCTGACTAATTTATTAGTGAGGGGATTTTGTTTTGATGGAGAAACTAGATTACAATTTCCTCAAAATATCTTCTTGTGCCATGCGTACATAGTCACCGTTTTTGGCTGCGGTTGCTAGTTCAACACATTTTTCAGCACTAGCTTTTGCGCTTACTTTATCGCCTAATTCTTTTTCTATTCTAGCTTTTAACAAGAACAACCAGAAAGCATCCTTTTGTTGTTCTACACCTTTTGTAATTAAGGTTAGGGCTTTGCTGTTGTCTTTTAACCACTCGAAGTAAAAAGAAGCTGCTGCTTGATAGTTTGGTTTGTCGCTAGCTAAGTTTTTTTCTACATCGGCTTTAATGCGGTCTTTAATATCTACAGTAATAGGCAGGCTTACGGCCAATTTATCCCATGTAATTTGTAGCTCACAACTTTCGTTTTTTACATTGATAAATTGCATACTAAGCGTTTCTACCGCATCAGAAGTTTTTACTACTGGTGCTGTTACACGCACCACATCGTTCTCTTGTTTGTACAATGATGGTTGGTTTACAGTAAGGTCTTTGGTAATAATTAAGGTAAATTCTTTTTTACTAGGGATAGATAGTAAACCGTATTTACCAGCTTTTACGATAGTGCCGCCAATAATTACATCATCACTAAAATTGATGATAGTAGCACCATTAGCACCAGTACGCCATACTTTGTCAAAGGGTACCACATCACCAAAAATTTTACGACCTTTTATACCTGGGCGAGAGTAATTTAACTCTACAGAACCTAAGCCAAAGTTTTGTTTAATAGTTTGTGTAGGGCTTGGTTGTGGCATATTTACCTGACCAAAACTTGTAACGGCTGCAAACGTAGCAGCAAGCATTAATAATCGTTTCATGAAATTCTAGTTTGTTTAGTTTTTGCAAAAAGTGTAACAGTAAAAACCACAAGCCAATGTTTTTGTTGGGTTAATAACTGTTTAGTAACGGTGGCGAAGCTAAAGTTTTAAGTGATAACGACTATTACGTTATGGGGTTTTTAGTGGAATTTTTACTTTATTCTTCTTTTTTCGGCTAATCCATTTAGGGCCTTCAACTACCGCATTGGCTATGGTTTTAGCTTGTGAGGTATCTACATCGGTAATTACTTTTACATTATAAGCATTACCTTCTTTGTCTACTGAAAATTCAATGTCAATATCATCCAATTTATGGCCAGTTCTATCTGTAATTACTAAATGATTGTTGCTAGTAGTATCGCCAATAAAGCCAATTTTTTGGTTCATGTATTTGCTATAATACTGCCAGCCACCTACAGGCATTAATGAATCTAGTGGGTCGATGGTAACTTTTGCAACACTTGCGGACACATCTCTTTTTTTGACACTGCCATAACCAATCACAATCACTTCATCGAGGGTATTTTTGGCTGTTTGGGTAGAGTCTTTTGCTGGTATGGCGAAAAAGTTTTGCGTATTATTTGTGTTGGTTATATATCCATTATTTGAATTAATGGTATTCATAGGACCCATTTTCTTACTTAACTTATTGTCAACAGCTACACCTGCAAGCTTGCCTTGTAATGATTGGTCAATACTAATAGGTGTTTTGCTTTTAATTTCTTTTTCTGAAAGTTTGGCAACAGAAGAACTGGTATACAAACTATCTGCTTTTACTTTATCATCTTGCAAACTACTTATAGTTGCTTGCTTTGCTAATGAAAGTACCTCCTCTCTATCTGCTACAATTACTGGTTGTTTTTTACTTGAAGAAATAGTAAGTGTAGCCTTTTTATTAACAACTATTGGGCTATTATTAATTGAATGCGTTGTGTCAATAAAAGCTTTTGGTTTTTCTATTGCTGGTGTTACAATGGCTACTTGTTGGTTATTGGTGTTAGGTTTTAAAATAGCAAATGTTATAGCGCCAATGGTGCCAATAACAATGGCTGCGGCTGCGCTAAACCATGTTTTATAAGCAATATAAAATGGAACAATTTTAGCCGATTCTTTCTCTGGTAAAAGTGCCGCTTTAATGGCTGCTAAATCTGTTTCTGCTTTTTTAATATTAGCCTCTCTAAAACCTTCAACGGCATCTTCTAAAAAAGGGTCAGTAAGCATGGCTTTTTCAAAAGCATACATATCCTCACGGCTCATTGTGCCATTAACATAGCTGCTAATGTGCGTGATAGTGTAAGATGATATGTTGCTATTATTGCTCATGCTTATCCATGCAAATTTTCAAATTTCTTTTACCATTTTGTATCAAACTTCTCACTTTATTCCATTCTAGGCCAGTAATTTCTGTAATCTCGTTGTAACATTTTTCTTCTAAATAAAACAGTTTAATGGTTTGTTGCTGCTCAGTATTTAGCTGTTCAATGCAATTTTCAAGACTGTTTAAACTATTTTCTTTTGCCAATACTGCTTCAAGATGCGAATTATCTTCTAATTGCATAAAAGTTTCTGGTAATTCTGAAAAGCCTTTGCCTTTTTCTCGACGTAATTGCATTAAGCACCAATTTTTTGCCAACACATACAACCAACTTTTAAAATTGGCAGGGTTGTGTTGCAATAGTTTATTGGTTAATGCCTCGTAAATATTCATCACGGCATCTTTTGCAAAATCTTGGTCTTTTAAATACTTCACACATACACCATACACCAAATCTGCATAGCGCATATACAATACTGCCAAAGCCTGCTGTTGTTGATGTTGCTTGTAATGCAACACCAATTGCTCATCGGTATAAGTATTTAGTGAATGGCTGTTTATCATGCTGTTGATGGTGCGATGAAAGTACAGGAAATTTTTTTTGAAAACATTTATGTAATCGTTCTAGTAGTTGCATCTTCTTGAAAAATCACTTTAAAAACTGCGCTGTATGACAAACGATTTACAAATCCATATACCTACACCTTGCCACGAAAATTGGGACGCAATGACACCTGAAGCCAAAGGACGCTTTTGCGGTAGCTGCGCAAAAGTGGTGGTAGATTTTAGTGTAATGACTGATAACGAGGTGCTGAACTTTTTAAAGAACAACAAAGGCAGTACTTGTGGCCATTTTACAAGCGATCAACTAGATAGGCCAATTATAGAAACACAATTACAGCCTAAGAGAACCTGGCGTTATTGGTTAGCTTCAATTACATCGCTGTTTGTAATGCTTAAGCAATCAAATGCACAAAGCCAAGCAAATGAAAAGCGACTTATTGGTGATACTACTATTGTTTTAAACGATTTTAAAGACATGGTTGTAGGCAAAGTAGCCATAAAACCAGCTGAAAAAAAGGTGGTTGGTAGAGTAGTTGATGAACATGATAAGCCGATTCTTGGTGCTTCTGTGGTAATAAAGAACGCTAGAATTGGCGTTGCTACAGATGCGGACGGTCGGTTTTTATTAAAAGTAGATAAGAACAAGGTGACACTAATTGTTTCATACATCGGTTATAAAACCAAAGAATTTGAGGTGGTTGCGAACAGCGAGATAAAGCCTATAAAACTTGCTATAGTTGACGATTCGTGGATGGGTGAAGTTGTTGTGGTAAGGCAATCTAAAAAAGGTAAACCCAAAATTGAGAAAAAGCCGCTGTTAGATACCTTGTCTCAATGTGTGTCTAAAGTTATTGATAGCAAAGCTTTTACTGTGTATCCAAATCCTGTGAGTGTAAATGGAACTATTAATATTTCAATAAAAGAAGCTGGTAATTATGAGGTGAAAATTTCAAATAGTCAGTCTAGGATGTTGGTGAGTAGAACCTTAAATACACAGGTATCTAAACAAAATGTTCAGTTCAGTTTACCAGTTGGCATTAGTCAAGGTATTAACTACATACGCTTAATAAATACAGCTACGCAGAAACAATGGGTAGATAAAATATTGGTGCAATAATAACCAAACATAGAAGTCTCAATTGGGCAAAGTTTTTAGGGGGCTTTGCCCAACTTCTTTTTAGCTAATTTCAGCGTTAATCAGCATTATCTGCGAGAGGCTTCTTCTTAAACGCAGGGTGAAATTGTTGCAGCGTGCTTCTTAAATAGTCTCTATCTAAATGGGTATAAATTTCAGTAGTGGTAATACTTTCATGGCCTAGCATTTCTTGCACAGCACGTAAGTCTGCACCGCCTTCTACCAAGTGCGTAGCAAAAGAATGGCGCAATGTGTGTGGTGAAATGGTTTTCTTAATATTTGCTTTAGCGGCCAAATTTTTTATGATGTAAAAAATCATTACTCGGCTTAATAATTTGCCTCTATTATTTACAAATAAAAAATCTTCAAAGCCCTTTTGTATGGGTTGATGTTTGCGTATTTCGTCTCTATAAATTTGAATGTATTTTATGGCATCTCTGCCTATTGGTACCAATCTTTCTTTATCGCCTTTACCAATTACACGTATAAAACCTACATCTAAATACAGGCAACTGATTTTTAAATTTACTGTTTCGCTTACACGCAAGCCACAACTGTACATGGTTTCAATAATGGCTTTGTTGCGGCCGCCTTCAGGCTTACTTAAGTCTATGGCAGCAATCATGTTTTCTATTTCTTCAAAGCTTAAAGTGTCTGGTAGTAAGCGTTTGGTTTTGGGCGCATCTAATAGGGTAGAAGGATCGGTGGTACATATTTGTTCTAAAATACAGTACTTGTAAAAGGCTTTAATGCCAGAAATAATTCTTGCTTGTGAGGTTGATGTCATACCAAGTTCTGCAATCCATTTTATAAAGCCTTGCAAATCTTTCAATACTAAGTCAGCGGGGCTTTTGCTGGTATTGCTAACTTCTAGATAGCTAGTTAATTTTTCCACATCACGCAAGTAAGCCTCTACCGAATTGTCACTCAGCGATTTTTCTAATTGTAAATAAGCTTTAAATCCTTTTTTATAAGCGTCCCACATAAAGGTTAAATTCTTGTTGATACTAGGTTCATTTTTGGATGTAGTTGCTGCTAAAGTTATATTTACTCACCACTAACATCTCTAACCATTATTAAGCATGCAAGTTAGCCTACGTTCGTTCAAGTTGAAAGTTGCAAAACACAAAACTACGTTTAAAGGTTTTTTAACCAGAATAGAAAAGAATCCGCCTGCCTTGCTAGATGCTATGATTGAAGAGATTGACAAAGAAGTGTGGCAAGAAACGGATTGCTTAAGTTGTGCCAATTGCTGCAAAACAATGACGCCAACATTTAAGCCCAAAGACATCAAACGTATTGCTGCTCACTTTGAAATTAAGCCCAAAGAATTTAAAGACAAATGGTTGTACCAACATGGTAATGATCCTGATTGGATTAATAAGTCTATGCCTTGCCAGTTTTTAAATAAGCAAAATAATATGTGCAGTATTTATGAAGTAAGGCCAGATGATTGTGCTGGTTTTCCTCATTTAACGAAGAAGAAAATGAACACTTATATGCATGTACACAAACAAAACTTAACCTTTTGCCCAGCAACTTTTAAAATGGTTGAGAAAATGAGAGAAAGGTTGCTAAAGTAAAGAGGCAAAGAGATGTAAGGCAAATAGGAAGACAATAGACGATAGTCGATAGACCATAGAAAAGGAAAAGGCAAAGAGTTATGAGGCAAGAGGTAGAAATCAAGTGTAAGTGTCAAGCAGCAAGAAGAAAGAACACAAAACCTAGAATTAAAAATACAGAACTGAGAACTCAAAACGCACTGATGAAATATATTTTAAGTGGATTGTTAGCAGTAGTTGCTTTAATGGCAAATGCACAAACGGGTAATTTAATTGACTCTGTTTTGGCCAATAATATTATACGTATGCCTGCTTATCAATTAGCTAAAGTAGGCAATGAAACATTGGTGTTGCAAATGAATTATGGCAGTAGCAGTTTTATAGATACTACAGGTGTTTACAAATTGCAAAACGCCCAAATTTTATCAGTTGATTTGTTGTTTACAGATTATCCTGCTAATCAAAATTTAGTGGCTTTAAACAAAAGGCGCTTACAGGCTTTGGCTGATTTAGTGCCAACTGCAACGCAGCAACCCAACACACTTTGGCAAATTATTAGACAGTTAGATGGTAAAGACAAAGCGTCTGCTGCTACTATGTTACACGGTTTTGTAGTTAATTATCGTAGCCCAGAAACGGTGGTTAGTAAAAAGAAAGAAATTGACCTGATTAAGTCTGTAACGCCTACTTTAATAAATGTACCAGCAGAAGTGCCTTTTGTAGAAGAAAAGGTGAACAACTGGAGCGCCATACACAATGGTTTACAAAGGCAACGTGTGGTTATATACAACAGGCCGCTAAGAAAAAGCGATGTTAATAAACCTGTATTACAAAAGATGGCGGCACCAAAAGATACCATTGTGTCTTTTACTTACAAAGAAGCGAAAAACAGTCAGCTAATGCCAGATATGGGTGCAAGGTTTTTACGAGAAAAAGATTCTGTTTTCTTTTTATTGGCGTCACCATTGCAGGCAAGTGTAAAACTTGTGCCGCCAGAATTGCGTTCGTTGGGTGATTCTGGTGTATTAAAGACTTTAAAGCGCAATCACTTTAACAAAATGCTGGTAGTAGCTGATGTTACTAGCAGCATGAGTCCTTACGTGGCGCAAGTTTTTGCATGGATAAATGCAGAGGCTGAAAAAAGCAATGTGCAATATGTGGTGTGCTTTAATGATGGTGATGGTAGAAATAATGACTATAAAAAAATAGGTAGAACAGGGGGTATTTATGGCGAGGTGTATAAAGATGCTATTCAGTTGTCAAAGCAGATTATTAGTACCATGGATAAATGCCAAAACAACGACATTCAAGAGAATGACTGCGAAGCCATTATTAAAGGTATTGACTTATGTAGCGATTGTAATGATGTGGTTTTATTGGCAGATAGTTGGGCACCTGTACGTGATATTTCATTAGCAGAAACTATTAAAAAGCCTGTAAAAGTTATTGCTTGCGGTAATAGAATTGGCATACGACCAGAATATATAGAAATAGCCCTTAAAACCAATGGTAGCCTACATTTTATGGATGAAGATATTGTAGACCTCACGCCTTTGCGCAATGGCAAGCAAATGATGATTCATGGTAAATTGTATGCGTATAAAAATGGCTGGGTAAATGAGGTGGTGAGATAGTTTTGATTTGAAATTTTTGATTTAGAATTTTAATTATGAAATATTTTGTTGCAATATTTATAAAACTGCTGTTAATATCAAGCTGCCTGCAAGCACAGCTTAGTAATTATCAGGTAAAAGGAGATAGGGTGTATATTAACACGTATGATTTTTTTTATGAGAAAACTTATGAACAGCTTAATAAAAAGCAGTACGATGCGGCTTTAGAATCTGCAACTATATGTGTACAGCTTTGTCCTACATGTGCTATTACTCATGCATTATTATCAGTAGTATACGATGAAATGGGCGACACAAAAAAATCAACTAAAGAATTTGCCATTGCTAAAAAACTATGTAATAATTGTGTAGATGCTTATTATGAGTTAGCTAGCCGTAAGGCGTATCATAAATTTTATAATGATGCACTAGCAATTATTAATGAAGGCATAAAAAGGGATTCTGTTTCAAAAAAAGTATCACCATTTTATGTTGCAAGAGGAGAAATTAAATGTTGGCAAAAAGACATAAATGGTTGGTATGCAGATAATAACAAAGCTTTTCAAATAGACACTAATAACTTGGAAGCCTTGTTTAACATGATTGAACATGAGATTTACTTAAAGCAAGATAGTTTGGTGTATAAACGCATAAGTGCAATTGCTGTAGACTCGAGTAAAGACTATAATCCTTGGTACATTTTGTATAGAAGGGCTGGTTTTTACTTAGAGTTAAAGGCTTATGATAAAGCATTAGAAGATTGTAAAAATGTAATTATACATGAGCCGGAAAATGCTGAGGCTTATGCCAGCATAGCTTTAGCGGAAGTTTATTCTGGTAAATATCAAGAAGCGTTGGTAGACATAGATACTGCCGTTAAAAAGCAACCCCAAAATGCTTGGATTACCAATAATAGAGGGTTTATAAAAATACACCTACAGCAATATCAATCTGCGCTACAAGACCTCGATAGCGCTTTAGCTTTAGATAGTAACTACACTTATGCTTACAATAACAAGGGCTATATCTACTTTAAATTAGGTGGTAAAGACAATTTGCAAAAGGCAATTGCATGTTACGATAAAGCCATAGAATTAGGTGGTAAATACTACGAACCTTACTGGAAATATCGAGAAGAAGCCGTTGCGCTGTTAAAGAAAGAGGAATTATAGTTGCAGCGATTAAGCGTACAAAATGCTAATTTTTAGAGTATTGATAAATCATAAATCCGAAACCTCAAAGACCACAAATTGCTGCACAGAGTTATCCACGTACAAGTGTGCGACGCAACAGGTGCTGATAAGAAATCCACATGCTGGCTCAAAAATAATTACTCGCTGTAGCAAAACGTATATTTGTTTCTATGGCAAATAGCTTAAAAAAGAAAGTTTCACCACCGCCTAGCCCTGAGGTATTGACTGAGGATAAAGAGGTAGATGTGACCGTGGTTGAGGTGGTGAAGGACGAACGCACAACAAAAATTGCAGGCGCCATAAGCCTGTTACTTACTATTTTCTTGTTTATCGCTTTTACATCTTACTTGTTTACATGGCAAGAAGATCAAGACAAAGTGTACCAATTTGGCATTAAAATTTTTGCCACCAACGATGTGCGGGTGCATAATTTGTTGGGTGTTTTGGGGGCTTTCGTGGCGCATTTGTTTATTTACAAAGGTTTTGGTGTTGCATCGTATTTGTTTTGCACTTTCTTTTTTGTGCTAGGTATTAATTTATTGTTTGGCAAAAAGATTTTTAGCCTTGTGCGTAACCTGCGTTATGTAATGGTAGGCTTGGTAGTGCTAAGTATGGCTTTTGCGTTTGTAGCAAGTGCTAGCGACTTTAGCTGGGGCGGTGCAGTGGGCGAATTGCTGAGCAATTGGTTTGTAAAATGGATTGGTAATGTAGGCACAGGATCTTTGCTTTTGGTTACTGTGTTTAGTTATGTTATTTGGCGTTTTAACCCTACGTTTAAATGGCCTGAGAAGAAAGTAACCGCTGATGTAAAAGATACAAATGATGGCCATGATTTGATGGTTGAGGATGATGTTGAAAAAGAGGTTTTAGAGGATGATTTTGATGAGGAAGAAGAACAAATTTTACCCATAAGTCACAATAAATTAAAGGAAGGCGCAACTGGTAAAGCAGTAGTAACGCCGAAGGAAGAAGTGCCAACACACGACCCATTGACTGAATTTGGTGTAACTGAAAAAGAGATTGTAGAAGAACAGCCAATAGAAGAAGAAAAAGGCAAATTGTTTATAGCCGAAGAACCTAAAAAGAAGAAGGAAAAGGCCATAGATGCGATGGTGGATTTGCCACTAGAAATAGCACCTGCAGCTCATGAAGGAGTAACGGTAATAATGCCTAAACCTACTGTAGACGACATACCTTTTGATGTTGATGATGAAGAAGAAATTGAAGAAGATGAACCAGCAATAGAAGCTAGAAAGCCTTTAAAGATTGAGTTTGATGATGAAATAGATATTGAACTTGAGATGCAAGATATGGTTGATGATGAGGATGATATTGTTGATAGTAAGCCATCTGAAATTGACCATTATGGTATCGATACCTTGTTTGACCCAACACTTGAATTGAAGGATTATAAATATCCATCGATAGAGTTGCTAGAAACGCATGGTAGTGAGAAAATTGTTCACGACCCTAATGAACTAGAAACGAATAAAAACCAAATTATTGCCACGCTTAAGAACTACGATATTGCTATACAGCGTATTGCAGCTACCGTAGGGCCTACAGTTACCTTGTACGAAATTGTACCTGCACCTGGTGTGCGTATTAGTCGTATTAAAAACCTAGAAGATGATATTGCTTTAAGCCTGGCTGCCTTGGGTATTCGTATTATCGCACCAATACCGGGTAAAGGAACTATTGGTATAGAAGTGCCAAATGTGCGTAAAACTGTGGTAAGCATGAAGACTTTATTGGCTTCTGAAAAGTTTACTAATAGCTCATTCTCTTTGCCAATAGCTATTGGCAAAAAAATTGACAACGAAAACTTTATAGTAGACCTAGCAACAATGCCTCACTTATTAATGGCAGGTGCAACAGGGCAAGGTAAATCGGTAGGTTTAAATGCCATATTGGTGTCTTTGTTGTACAAAAAACATCCATCACAGTTAAAGTTTGTATTGGTAGATCCTAAGAAAGTTGAGTTGAGCATTTACAAAGTGATAGAAAAACATTTCTTAGCAAAGCTGCCGGGTGAAGAAGAGAGCATTATTACTGATACCAAGAAAGTAGTACATACGTTGAATGCCTTGTGTATAGAGATGGATAACCGCTATGACTTGCTGAAAGAAGCTGGTTGTAGAAACATTAAAGAGTATAACGAGAAGTTTAATAACCGCAAATTAAACCCTCAAAAAGGTCATCAATATTTACCGTTTATAGTGTTGGTGGTAGATGAATTTGCTGACTTGATTATGACTGCTGGTAAAGAAGTAGAAATGCCAATTGCACGTTTGGCACAGCTTGCAAGAGCAATTGGTATTCACTTAATTATTGCTACACAAAGGCCTTCGGTAAATATTATTACTGGTACAATTAAGGCGAATTTCCCTGCACGTATTGCCTTTAAAGTATCTAGTAAAATAGATAGCAGAACCATTTTAGATGCGGGCGGTGCTGAGCAATTAATAGGCAAAGGTGATATGCTCATCAGCTATAATGGCGATATTACACGTTTGCAATGTGCATTTGTAGATACACCTGAAGTAGATAAGATTGTAGAATTTATTGGCGACCAACGTGGCTATCCTGATGCCTTTTTATTGCCAGAATACACAGATGAAAAAGAAGAAGGTAGTGGCAAAGGCTTTGACGCTGCCGATAGAGACCCATTATTTAATGATGCTGCAAAATTGATTGTTCAAAATCAAATTGGTTCTACCTCATTAATACAACGCAGAATGAAACTAGGCTACAATAGGGCTGGCAGATTGATGGATCAATTAGAAGCAGCTGGTATTGTAGGTGCTAATGCTGGTAGTAAAGCAAGAGAGGTTTTGTTTAAGAGCGAGACAGAATTACAAGAATATTTAGATTCTATGGCATAATTATAGATTAGCTGAATCGGTAAACAATTAAACCAATTAGGTAGATTTTGGTCTGTTAAATGTTGTAACATCTATCTTTGACCCTTTAAAAGAAACAAATGAAGAAAATTATAGTATTAGGTTTAGCGGTGATAGTATCTCTTAGTTCGGTTTTTGCCCAAAACGATCTAGCAGCAAAAAAAGTATTGGATGGTGTAAGTGCTAATATCAAAAATTTTAAAGCGATTACCTCTAGTATTACCATTAAGTCATTGAGTAGTAAAGGTGTTAGTAATGGTAGTAAATCTGGTACTATTAGCTACAAAAACAAAAAATACCTTTTAAAACAGGGCAAAACAGAAGTGATTTGTGATGGTAGTAAAGTGTACAACTTTGACGGTAATAATACTATTACGGTAACTGGTGCAGATGAGGCAGAATCTTTATTAAGCCCACAAAAATTATTTTCTAATTTTTACGATAAAGATTTTACCTACAAATTAGTGTCTTCTGCTGGTGCAGCTTACCAAATTGAATTGACACCAACTGACAAGCGTAAGAATTTTTCTAAAGTGTTGTTGTTTATTGACAAAACAAAAAACATGTTTACTAAAGTGAACATCCTTGATAAGGGCAACAACAAAACAGAAATTAGCTTGACTAACTTAAATACCAACGCAAGCTTAAACGATGCGATATTCATTTTTAATAAAAGTAAATACCCTGCTAACGTTGAAATTTTAGATTAAAGCGTTTATTTTAACATAGTCTAAAGCCATTTCTCACAATAGAAATGGCTTTTTTATTGCAGCTAAATTGTATTTTTATCAAATGAAAAAAATTGCTTTATCCTTAGTATTTGCCTTGCTTACTTTGTTTGTAAATGCACAATTTTCTGTGCGTTTAGTGGTAACTACAGTAGCCACAAAGCCGAATGATGATATTTACGTAGCTGGCACATTTAACAATTGGAATCCTAAAGATGAGAAGTATAAGCTAAAGCCTTTTGCTGGCGGTAGAAAAAGTATTGTAATTAAAGATGTAGCAGCAGGTAATTATGCGTTTAAGTTTACAAGAGGTAGTTTTGATAAAGTTGAATGTACGAACGATGGTAGAGATATTGCGGATAGAATTGTAGATGTGAATGCGGATGTATCGCAAGAAATAACTATTGCAGGCTGGAAAGATGATTACCCCGATAGACCAAAACGCTACACCGCAAGCCCACAAGTAAAAGTGATAGATACGGCTTTTAAAATGCCTCAACTTAACCGTACGAGAAGAATATGGGTTTATTTACCCAAAGGCTATGCAAGTTCTACTAAAACTTATCCTGTTTTATACATGCATGACGGGCAAAATTTGTTTAATGAACAAACAGCTTATGCCGCTGAATGGGGCATTGATGAATGTTTAGATAGCTTGCAGCAGAAGCTTGGTAAAGAATGTATTGTTGTAGGTATTGATAATGGTGGCGAAAAGCGTATGAGCGAATATTCGCCTTATGATTATAGCTTGAAGGGTGCTTTTGCAACGCCTGAAAACAAAGGTGAAGGAAAGCAATATGTTGACTTTTTGGTGCAAACTTTAAAGCCTTATATTGACATAAAATACCGTACTAAAAGAGGTCCTGATTTTACGTTTATTGCTGGTAGTAGTATGGGCGGTTTAATAAGTGCTTACGCTATCATGCAGTATCCACAAGTGTTTGGGGCTGCTGGTGTCTTCTCGCCTTCATTTTGGATTGCGCCAAATATTTATACCGAAGCTACCAATTTTACCACTACAGCTATGCCTAGATTTTTTATGTATGCTGGCGCAAAAGAAGATGCAACGATGGTAAGTAACGTGACTAAAATGGAAGCAATTTTAAAAACCAAACCTCGTTACGAAGTTACAACCCAAGTTAGTCCACTAGGTCAGCATAACGAGGCTTATTGGAAGTTGGTGTTTCCTGGTTTTTATGCTTGGTTATTAAACCGCTGATTAATGATGATGAATTTGATGCGCAGTGATATTTGTGTAATCATGGTAAATCATAACCAATCACCATTAATTTGCGGTTACTATTGATTCAGCAAAAATGTAACACCCTCAATAGCTAAATCTGTATTTGAAAAAATAGCACTAGCTTCTTCTAAAAACTGGTCAAGCACTTCGTATTTACTACTAAAATGCCCTAGTATTAGTCTGTCTACTTCTGCCTTTGAGGCAATGGTGGCTGCTTGTTCTGATGTAGCATGAAAGCGTAAAGCAGCTCTATCGTTCATGTCTTTTAGATAGGTAGATTCATGATACAGTAATGATACATTTTTTACAATAGGCACTAATGTTTCATCGTAAATAGTATCAGCACAAAACGCATAGCTACAGGCAGGTTTGTTCGCTACAGTTACCCATTCGTTTTTAATAATCTCGCCTGTTTTGGTTTCGTAATCTTCACCCATTTTTAGCTTATCGTAAAAAGCTGTTGGTATCTCGTATTTGTGAATGGTAGCTTTGTCTATTTTTCTTGGTTGCTTTTTTTCACGAATGATAAAGCCTTTGCAAGCCACTCTATGTTTAGTGCTAAAGCATTCAATGGTAAATTTATTGTCGTTCCAAATTAGGCCATCTTCTTCTAACGCATGAAAGTGCAAAGGGTAGGGAAGTACGGTGTTTGCAGCATTTAGCTGCGCATGAATAATTGGTTCAAGTAATGGCGGCGCAAATAGGTGTAAATCATTTTCTCTACCAAGTAATCCCATACTTGTAAGAATACCCATTAAGCCAAAATAATGGTCACCATGCAAGTGCGAAATAAGAATATAGTTGATTTTACTGCGTTTTATCCTGTATTTGGCCATTTGCATTTGTGTGCCTTCGCCACAATCTATTAAAATCAATTGGTCATTCATAGTAACCACTTGCGAGGTAGGATGCCTATCGTAAGCAGGAATTGCAGAATTATTACCTAAAATGGTTACACCAAGCATATTGTTTTATTTCACTCTTTCAGTCATAGGATTACACGAATTAAAATCAATTACACGAATTTTAGAAAAACAATTGCATTAATTATGCCGATTTTCTTCTAAAAATAAATTTGAAAATATTATATCCTAGTTCGTGCAATTCGCTTAAATCTTTATCGTTCATATAATTTTATTCGTTTGCTTCAAACTCAAAATCGTCACCATCTAATAATTCTCGTTCTATTTCTTCCATTTGTACAATATCCCAAGCCTCACTTTCGGTAGGCGTAATGTTTAAAACGTCAGTTAGCTCAAGTTTGTCAAAAATAGCTTCAGTTTCTGGTGTCATTTCGCAAATAACAAAGCTGGCATTTGCTTCGTAAAAGCGTTGCTGCCATTGCGTTATAGCGTCGCAACTGTTGTCATCAATGTCTATCACATTGGCCATGTTTAAAATGGTGTTTTTAATGTCTTTTTGTAGTAAAATACCACAAAGGGCATTAAAATCCGCAGTCACATTGTCAGCAAAATGCGGCTCAATTGGCGTTACAACGGTAAATTTTTCCTTGGTATCAATTTTGAACTTCATAGCTTATCTTTTCATTAACATACTGTGCATAAAACAGTAGAAACATTAGTCAAAAATATTCGTTATAATTGTACGGGCGAACATAAATTAATAACATGGATAATAATTTTTCAGCACAAGTAAAAGAAATCATCTCATTTAGCCGTGAAGAAGCTTTGCGGTTGGGAAATGATTTTATAGGTACAGAGCATTTATTGTTAGGTTTAATACGTGATGGCGAAAATACCGCCATTAAAGTATTGCGACAATTGAATGTTGATTTGTACGAACTGCGTAAAGAAATAGAACTGGCAGTTAAAGATAAAACTGGTAAAAACATTGCTAATATCAACAGCCTGCCTTTAACCAAGCAAGCTGAAAAAGTTATCCGTGTAACAGTTTTAGAAGCCAAAGCATTAAAAAGCCCTTTGGTAGAAACAGAGCATTTAATGCTGAGCATTTTAAAGAACAAAGAAAATATTGCAACACAAATTTTAAATCAGTTTGATGTGGATTACGATATGTTTAGAAACGAATTAGGTATGGTAGGTAGCTCTGCACCTAACAACCCTCGCAACGAATTTCCTGATGATCAGGATGATGAATTTGATGACGATAAAAAAGGCTTTGGTGGTCAGCGTAGCGGTGGTGCTGGTGCAACTGCTGGTAAGCCAAATCCTAACGCTAAAAGCAAAACACCTGTGTTAGATAATTTTGGTAGAGATATTACCAAAATGGCTGAAGCTGGTACACTTGACCCAATTGTGGGGCGTGAAAATGAAATTGAGCGTGTATCGCAAATTTTATCACGCAGAAAAAAGAACAACCCAATATTAATAGGTGAGCCTGGTGTGGGTAAAACCGCCATTGTAGAAGGCTTGGCATTAAGAATTGTGCAACGTAAGGTAAGCCGTGTGTTGTTCGATAAAAGAGTGATTTCGTTGGATTTAGCGGCTTTAGTAGCTGGTACAAAATACCGTGGTCAGTTTGAAGAACGCATGAAAGCTATTATGAATGAGCTTGAGAAAAACCGTGATGTGATTTTATTTATTGATGAAATACACACTATTGTAGGTGCTGGTGGTGCAAGCGGTAGCCTTGATGCAAGTAACATCTTCAAGCCAGCTTTGGCTCGTGGCGAGTTGCAATGCATAGGTGCTTCTACATTAGATGAGTATCGCCAATTTATTGAGAAAGATGGTGCTTTAGATCGTCGTTTTCAAAAAGTATTGGTAGAACCACCAAGTGTTGATGAGACCATTCAAATATTAACCAATATTAAAAGTAAGTACGAAGATTTTCACAATGTAGTATACGATGAAGAAGCCATTGAAGCTTGTGTAAAATTGAGTGACCGCTACATGACAGACCGTTTATTGCCAGACAAAGCAATAGATGTATTGGATGAAGTAGGTGCAAGAGTGCATTTGAAAAACATTAATGTACCTCAAGAAATTGTAGAGCTAGAAAAGCAAATTGAAGAGGTTAAAAACGAGAAAAATAAGGTAGTAAAAAGCCAGCGTTTTGAAGAAGCTGCTAGCTTACGTGATAAAGAAAAGCGCTTAGGTGAAGAGCTTGAAGCGGCTAAAGCTACTTGGGAAGAAGATAGCAAGAATAAGCGTTATCCTATTAACGAAGAAAATATTGCTGAAGTTATTAGCATGATGACTGGCATACCTGTTAAGCGTATGGTACAAGCTGAAACAGAGAAGCTACGTAGAATGGCTGATGATATGAAAGGCATGGTAATAGGCCAAGAAGATGCGATTAGTAAAGTGACTAAAGCCATACAGCGTAACCGTGTAGGTTTAAAAGATCCTAAAAAGCCAATTGGTAGTTTTATTTTCTTAGGCCCTACAGGTGTTGGTAAAACAGAATTGGCTAGAAGCCTTGCTAAATACATGTTTGACAGTGAAGATGCTTTAATACGCATTGACATGAGTGAATACATGGAAAAGTTCACGGTAAGCCGTTTAATAGGAGCGCCTCCTGGCTATGTTGGTTATGAAGAAGGTGGTCAGTTAACCGAAAAAGTGCGCCGTAAACCTTATAGTGTTATTCTGCTAGACGAGATTGAAAAAGCGCATCCAGATATTTACAACATATTATTGCAAGTATTAGATGATGGTATGTTGACTGATGGTTTGGGTAGAAAAATCGACTTTAAAAACAGCATGATTATTATGACGTCTAACATTGGTGTTAGACAGTTAAAAGAGTTTGGTGATGGTGTAGGTTTTGCTACTGCAAACCGTATGCAGAATCAAGAAGAAAATAATAAAGCTGTAATTGAAAAAGCATTAAAGAAAACTTTCTCACCTGAGTTTTTAAATAGAATTGATGATGTGATTATTTTCAATTCTTTAACCAAAGAGAATATTTTTGAGATTATAGACATTGTAATGAAAGGCGTGTACAAACGCTTGAATACATTGGGCTTTAGCCTTGAAATTACTACTGAGGCGAAAGATTTTATAGCTGATAAAGGTTACGATTCTCAATTTGGTGCAAGGCCATTACACAGAGCCATACAGAAGTATTTAGAAGATCCTTTAGCTGAGGAAATTTTAAACTTGAATGTAAAAAATGGTGACGTGTTGGTAGCCAATTTAGACAAAGAAAAAGGTAAAATTTACTTTGAACTAAAAGCAAAAGAAACTGAAGAAAGTCCTGCGGTATAGAAAAAAGGTTAGTTTACTAATTGTATTTTCAGTTTATCTTTTTAAATTTGATGTATGAGTACGTTAGAGTTAAAGGTTTACGATATATTTAAATCGAAATTTACTGAGCAGGAAGCTGCTACGGTAATTGAATATATTGAGTCTAAAACCAAAGAAAAGGTAGAAGAAAAAACACAAATTTTCCAAACTTTGCAAAACAAAGATTTAGAGGTTTTAAGGAGTGGGATTAAAGAAGACTTTGCGAAATTGGATGGAAAGATTGATACAAAAATTTCTGAAACTAAAGTAGAAATCTTGCGTTGGATGTTTGGTATTTTTTTAGCTATGATGCTTGCAATCATTGGGTTATATTTCAAGAAATAGTTTCTTCATAAATTAATAAAACAAAAATGAGGCTGTCTCAAAAGTACGAGACAGCCTCTTTTTTTTCGGACAGCTGATGGAGACTTGCTATCGTTTATGCGATTCTAGAGGCCATAGTTTTATTTATGATACTTCCTCTTTTATTGAATCTACACCCAACCCTTTCTTATAGCTAATGCAATTAATTCACCCGAGTTTTTAACCCCCGCTTTATGCACCATATTCTTGCGATGTGTTTTTACGGTTTCATAGCCAATATTTAGCAAGTCGCTTATTTCTTTATTTAGCTTACCATCAATCATTAAGTACAATATCTCTTTTTCACGCTTGGTTAATAATTCTTTGGTAGGGGTAAATAGTTGCTCTACATCTACATCTACAAACGACGGCTCACCTTCTAAGCCTATAAATGATAAAGTAGGTTTACCTTCTATTTTTAAATGTGTAATATCTGTGTCTAGGCTCATGGTAATAATAGACCGCGCTTCAGCATCGTGCTGTAACACCATGGCCTGGTGCAATACACGTATATATTGGCCATTGCTTTTTTGTATTCTAAAGTCGTAACGCGCCTTGTATTTTAAAATCTTATCAATGGGTAACTGCCTATAAAAATTAGCACCATAGTTTTCAAAGTTTAATACGTAAGCTATATCTTCTGGGTGCACCTTTTTGAAATAAAACTCAGGGTTAAACAGCGATGGATGATACCCTAATACTGTTTCAATTTCATTACTTACTAGTTCTACACTGGCATCAGTAAGGTTAAGAATATAATAGTAATAATCGCCTACCTGAAAGAAGCTGAGTAGTTTTTTATGGATTGCCAGCTCCATCTGTAGATTATCTACTACTTCTATTGCCACATTTTCTGTAAGCTGCTCCCAAATCTTTCTCACTTCTTTAAAAACCTGAATTTTCATGTGCATTTTGTTTTGGTATTGCAATAATACGGGCTATTTATTTCATTAAAAAATACCACTAAAGAGGGATAACAGAGCAAAAAATACACCTATATTTTTACATCACAAAAAATACGAGTTCTTTTTAATGGATTTATAATGTAGGAGAATCGTAAGCATACCGCCAAGCTATGCGAAGTATAAAATGTATCTATATGTTTACGGCCTATTAAAACTGGTATATTTTAGAAAGTGCCTTTTTTAACAGCTAATAGTAAAATTTAATCAACGGGATTTTTCCCTTTAATACATGGGAAAAATCCCGTTGATTTCGGGGAAAACCACAGGTAATGCTTTTTGAATAGCTTATATGTTTACAACGTAATTATAATAACATGCAACGCACCATTTACTACCCAAGCCGCAAGCCACTATACCCAAGTATGGCGGTGCAAGTGCTAGGGCGCAACGCATCGGGCTTTGGTACTATGCCATGCTACCAAGCCCTAGTAGCACCGCACCTAAGTACGAAACCGCCAGACCTAAGCCGCAATCCACCGCACCTAACCCTATAACCGCTAGGGCTAGGGCGCAAGCAGCCGCACCAGGGCTAAGCCGCAACCAATCGGCAAGCGGTTACAGCCATCTCATAATCAATCATCATAACACTATAAACAACCATTACCATGTCAGATTTTATTCCA
>NZ_JBQWIE010000036.1:0-35643 GCF_056745525.1 Parasediminibacterium sp. HNIBRBA5674
GAGTTTGATGAGTGTGGTAACTTTTAAACTCTTTTCGATGCTCACTTATTTTATAACTAGCAACTTGCGTTAATTATATATCCCGTCTTAGACGATTTCGCAGTAAGTAGTAGTGATGTAGATAAAGCAGATGCCCAACAAGCTGCTTTAGAAGCTTTATTAAGAAGTGTAACTGGAATTTCTAACTTACCTGTGCCAAATTTTGTGGAAGGTATAAAAGCCTTTTGGATATTGCAGCACAGGCGAGGTTATCCACCATTTGTAAATAGGATTGAATTATCGGTAAATTTATCAGGTACACTATAAAAAAATTGTATGAAATTTTATTTTGCATTAGGGTTAATTATATTATTAGTGTCCTGCAAAAAACATAAACTTGAAATTAGGCCATTGCACCCTTATATACAAAAAGGCAGATGGGAGCAAACCGATAGCGTTTCAAGCAAGTTTTACTTTATGAAAGAATTTAGTAGTTACGATAAGGACAGCATTTTATTGGACGATTTTGTACGCAAAAATATTGATTCGAATTATGCCAAATATTATCAGTATGAAATGATGTTTTTTAAAGGAGATAATCGTGCAAATGAAACATTTAGGGCTACCCCAAATGAGGGTGTTGGTGCTTGTCGTTTGTTAGTAACGTACATGTGGCAAAGAGGAAAATTTTTTCAATGTATGGATAATAGTACCGTCCCAATAACTAGCTATTTTAAAAAGGGTAGCCCACTGTTTAATTCAGAAATGAAAATGGATGTAATGAAATTTGATAATGATGATATGAAGCAAGATGTTGAATTACAGGATACTTTAGAAAAAAAGAATTGATAAACTTCCAAATGACCGTTGATATAAATAACAACGGTCATTTTTATTATTTTAAAAAATTATTTCTATTCATTTAATACTGCTGATAGGGGGTATTCTTTTTTTAATCCCGAACAATAAAAAAAGACATTTGCAACGCCTTGTCACAAACCAATTGTGCTGCTTTTGCAGAAATTATAATACATATTCATTTTGGGTAAGCCCAATAAGTAACCACAAGCGTATAAATGTGTGGTAAAATTTTTCCGACTTTTTTGGGGGAAATTATACTGCAGATGATATATCACAACATTATAACAATACATATCTTCTTTGGCCTGAAGGCACATCCAATTTCGGGCTATTAGGTGAAGATAGATTAAGTTTATTGGGTGATTATTTTAATTACCAACAATACACTTCAAGGGCGCAAATGGTTGCGGCGCTCAATAGTGGAATTCCAATTACCTCGATTATGTTATATAATGGTATTGGTCATGAGGTGATGGTTACAGGATATAACGAAATGGAATTTTTTATTTACTTTGATCCCCAAACCTTAAATTATGGAACTACACCTGCATCCGGTTTACATAATAATGTTGGTATAACAGGATTAAAGGATGGGGGTTATGGTATACCAGATTGTAGTTGTAATAATTAGAATTCGGAATAACTAATAATTTATAAATAATAATATGAAAAAAAATACAGTATTGATATCGCTTTTTATGGCATTATGTAGTATTGCCTATACACAAACAAACACTGAAAAATATTTAGGTGATGATGGTATATTATACATACTTCAATTGCCAGATATGAAACCCATTTTTTGCCAACGATTAATAGTTAGTAAAAACAAATGTGATTCTGTTAGAGGAGGCGGTAAAGTCAAACAAATTAGAGCAAAATTTGGGGATGATTTAGTAGCCAAATATGGAGCTAGCATTTTTTATGTAAAAAAAGGCACGATACTTTTTAATATCGAAGAGCTTTTTAAAATATATAGTATTTCTTTAGAAAATAAAGAACTGCCTATATATCTAGATTCCATGTGCCTCACACATCCTAAAACAGTACTTTTAGATAAAGATGTAATTGCAGAAATAAAGGTTAAAAAAACTAAAGTTGGCAATACCGAAGAAAAAAGAATTTATATATCTACTTTTGGTGGGATTGACTATTTTAAGCTTAAAGCTAAATCCGATGCATCATATAAATACATACCACTTATAGATAAATAATTTAATAAATTTCGTATGTAAAAAATATCATCTACTGTACCAGCTGGTATATTTTAAATTCCGTCAACCTATTTTATGATGTAGCGATGAATAAAATAAAAAAAGCCGTCACTATTAAACTGTGGCGGCTTTTTACTTAACAAAACTCGTACTAACTCAGGAAAGAGGTACTTTGTAGACTTATAGCTGTGTTAGTTGTAAATTGATAATTTTAAGGTCAAACTATTTGTTTAGCAAGGTAACTGCACTCTAATCGTATTGCTTTTTAGTTATTAAAATAGGTTCGAATCTACTTTTTTTGTTTTGTTATTTGTTTTGGCTTAAAATTATCATTTACCTACTTGGTCAGAATGATATTTATTTGGTTATCGTCATTTTATAATGATTCAGTCAATTGGTGATACTGAAAAGAACTACACATAGTAATTGTAATAGCTTGATGGTTAATGCGATCATAAAAATTATAACTTATGACTAATTTGTCACACCAAATCAGATTGGCAAAATCTCTTTGAATGAAAACCCTTCACAGAACACACCTACCAGATAAGATGCCCATTTATAATACATTTAGTTTAGATGCGGTAGTAGGTAGGTCAAACAATTATGCTGCTTGTATTGAATTACGTATATATTACTACCTTAAGAAGGCTCATAAAAAATATATTTATAAGCATTCATTCTTTAATTTTATATTCTTTATGAGTCAATTATTCCAAAGATTTGATATTATTTTTTTTTGCTTTTAAGTCAAATTATTCTTAATATTATAATTTAAAGAGCGATCAAAAGTCGATGTTACAAAACCGCTTTTTTACATCCAATAAGTCTTTCTAAAATGCCATAATTGCTTTCGTGAAACTTATCCTCGAACAAATAGTCCTCTACAAATTTTTAACAAGACTCAATAATGATGATGATTTCATGCGAGAGAAATAAAAGATATTATATATTCAATTGAAGGAATACAATGATAAATAATCTGAAGTGCAATAATCTTATCTAGGGTTATTGTTCCTTTACTGCTGGAATTATTACGGTTGGCATTCTTTTAATTTCTCTTATATCCTTTGGTTGCCACCTACATAAACCTGAAATCAAAAAGATGAATTTATAACATCTGTTACAATTTATTGTTTAAGTACAGCCTTAAACATTTTCACGAATAGATAACTTTTTATTATATATTATAGAATTTATAAAAAAATTAAAACTTAAAAAACAATACCTTTTGGATCTAAAAAACCTAACGGCGAATAGCAAAACATTGATAGGGCTTTTTATTTCTTTATCACCAAATGCTGCAATCCTGGGTCACTTAAAACCCGTTCCATTTCTGACTGGATAATATCCTGCACATCCTGTTTTATCTGCAAGTAATTCCGCTGAACCATTGCATTATCAAGCTTACGGATGGCAGGTATTTCCCTGAAATTATCCTGCTCTTTTTTCAATGCTCCGTGGTCGTTCAATATAGAACAATGGAACGCTTTCAGGTCTATTTTACAGTCAGGGTCATCTGCTACCATTCCCACAAAATCACCAGAAGAAAGTGCGGAAATTTTGGACGGTGGAATAGCAGCTTCTAATTGTTTTGAACGGCTGATGGAGGTGTCCTGACTATTAATGGAAAGGCTTTCCCTATCTTGCATAATCTTCCCAAAACGCTCACTCAATTGCTTGGCCGTATCACCAGTCACCTGCCCACTTATAATGTTGCCTGTTATGTTCATGATAACGTCTGCCTGTTCTTTGCCATAATCCTTACGCAGTTGGCTAAAGTCCTGTATGCCCAGACAAGTGGCGACTTTGTTGCTTCTTGCCGTGGCTATGAGGCTGTCCATATTGTTCAAATAAATGGTCGGGAATTCATCGAATATCAAACTGCTTTTCTGCCTGCCCTTTTTGTTTACCAGCTTTACCAAACGTGTTACATAAAGCGATAGTACCGCCCCATAAATCTGTATTTTCTGTGGGTTGTTACCCATGCAAACAATCTTTGGACGGTCGGGATTATTAATGTCAAGTGTGAAATCATTACCCGATAGCACATAGTATAATTGGGGCGAAGACAATCTCGCCATTGCAATCTTGGCTGCGGCAATCTGCCCTTCCAATTGTTCCATCACATCGTTCAGGTAAGCATTCACAAAAGGGTTAATCAACACCTCTATTTCTTTCTCGGTACGAAGAGCTGTAAACAGGCTATCATAATCCACTTGCATCAGTTCAATCACATGCGGTAATGTACAGAATTCACCATCTTTGTACTTACGCAGATACCAAATGATAGCCGTTAGAAAATTGATGGGTGATTCAACAAAAAAGTCGCCCTGCCGTTTGATCCATTCCCTGTTCAAGCCCATCAAAATAGTCCGTGCAGATTCTGCCGCATCTGTTATATCCGTCATGCTTTCATGGTCAAGTGGGTTGCAACGGTGTGTACGGGTAAGGTCGTCAAAATTGATTACATAGAACACTGGCTCAACAGGGTATTTTATCTTGTATTGCAGCCATGTATTGTACACGATTTTGGTAAGGTCATCGAATTTGAAATCATATACGAACATGGTAAAGCCCTTCTTGATATGCTGGGTAATGATATGCCGTATTACAAAATAGGATTTACCGGATCCTGGCGAACCAAGTACCATCAAACCACGGAACGGATTGATGATATTTATCCAGCTTTTGCGGATTCTTTCTTTTAGATAATACTGTGCAGGAAGGTTAATGGAAAACTCATTTTCAAGTAACCGTTCCTCTTGCGGAAAGGTCTCATTTTCTTTGTTGAAAATATCCTTACTGTTCAATTGTTGCTGTATCACACGGGACAACAACGTGCCACCAGAAAGCACCAACATGAACCCAATGGCCGTAATGCCAATGTACAATATTGCAGCCGTGGCAAGTGCTATTTTCGGCAATAAGGAAAGGTAGCTCAGGAAATAAATCAGTAACCCTGTAATGATATAGGCAAAGGCAGTTTTGTAGCTTAACTTTTCAGCCTTTCTTCCCTTGGCACCCATTAAAGAGATGGTCAAGAAGCCCAATGCAATCAATTTGGATGTATTGAATTTGTTGAACAATCCTGTGTTTCGGATATTGCCCATCAACCTGTCCGTAAGTGTTACTGTAAGCTGCCATTGCTCAAAAGCAGTGTAGCAATAATAATAGAAGTGCAGCACCAAAACAGCGATGCTGATCAATCTGGTCATATCCAGTATTTTCCTAAGAGCCTGTTCATTTTCTCCTGTTTGCATAACCTGTAATTTTTTAAATTATAAATCTTTTGAAATCCTTTTTTTCTTTTTCTTTCTGCCTTTTTTTGTCAATTGGTAAGGTACAAAGCCAGATGCGTGTTCGGGCTGTAACAATGTTTCCAGTAGGTCGATACCTTCTTTGTTTTTGGTACTGAGATTGAATGAAGATTGAGGCTGTACTGGTTGTGTTTTCGGGTTATGTTGTCCAACAAATTCCTGCCCCTGCACCTGTTGTTCTTGAGAAATGCCACATCTTTCCAATATGCCTTTCGCACTATATGCTTTACCCAATACGCTACCTTTAAAAACGCATTTGGTGCGGTGGTCAACGTAAGTAATCCCATAAATAATCCCATCTTCATTTTGCCTTAAAACGGTGTTGATGCCCTCTTTATCCAGAGCCTTTATTAGTTCATATAATTGTTGGTTCGGCTGTTTTAAAAGGGTCAAATCAATGGCATTCTTTACTCTCGCTTTATGGGGCATCCGTGCAGTCTCGTTCGAGGTAAATTTTTCTTCCACAAAAGCAAGTGTTGGCTTACTGTAAAAGTCACTAGCCTTAATGGGTACGCCCACTTTATTCCCTAGTTCATCCACTATCCTGTACACCAACCCACGGTTCTTGAATATCCTTGACCCTTCGCTGCCACGGTCGGCCATAACATGGTATTGTTTCAGTACCGCATTCAATTCTGGTAAGCTAGTGTATTTGTACTCTTTAAGGACGTTATCCAGCACATTAGTGATGGCCCTTTTGGTGTCCACTTTGCCATATTGCACCTTTTGTAAATTGATTGGCTTAAGACTGTACAACTGCTGCTGCTTTTTACTGTCCTCGGCACGTTTCAACCCAAACAATTCTTCTATTTCCTTCCTTGCTTTTTCGGATTGGTTACGACCAATATTCTGCATGTCTATGCGGCTTCCATCTGCCCGGACTTTGACAGATACGATATGGATATGTGGATGTCCCGCATCAAAATGCTGATAGACCAAATAGGGCTGTTCACCAAAGCCAATCTGCTTCATATAGGTATCTGCAATGCCCTGCAACGTTTCGTTTGAAAACTTTTCTGAAAGGTCAAAATTTAGCGAAATATGGACGCTGTTGCGGCTTACATTTTCGTTTAAAGCTGCTTGGTTTTTCAGCCGATTGAGCTTATTTGTAAACGACAATTGTTCAAGATCCATCGGATAATTTGTTGCTGAAATTATTTCAGCAACGCCCTCTTTCACCTTGTTCTCATTGTAGTTTAAAATGCGGTGAATGGAATGCCCCGTTTTAATTACTGCAACCATTTTTCACCAATTTTTTGGATATGGTTTTTGACCTCATCCACTTTGTTCAACAGGATTTTTTTTTCCAGTTCATAGGTCACCAGCCAGTCCCTGAATTCTGAAATTTGGTGCAGCGTATGCAGCTTTTTTACGGCTTGGTTGAAGTTGTTCCCGATACCGTTCAATTCGTTCCTTAGCTTGATACTTTCTGCCATGTAGTCATCCAAAGTCTGGTTGCGATACGCGGCAACAATGGGCTTTCCGAATATGATCCTGCGAACATAATCACTTAGTTTACGGCAAGTACTGGCTTTCCATTTCTGCTCAATTTTCTCGTATTCCTTTGGCGTTAGCCTCAACCCGATGATGCGGGTCCTGTTTGTTTTTTCCTGTTCCATCACTTATCATTTTCACGTTTTCAAATTCTTTAAATCATTCCAGCATCCCCCGACCACGAGTTCCGAGTAAGGGCGGCCAGAGTCGGTTGTTTAACAACCGGACATCTGGCCGATTGCGGAAAAGGCAATCTTATAGCCCTTCATAAGTCTTTGAAGATTTTCTATATTCACTTTAGACATTTTAATGTTGCTATCATGTTAACGGTATCCAATGATTATTCTATAACCAATATTGCTATCATAACTTTTGCTTGAGCTGTTTTTTGCTATTGTTACCAATGTTTACTAACCACTCGTTAAGGTCTTTATGTCCTTTATAAAGATTGCTTTCATCCTTGTATTTTTCGCTTAAAGACAAAGCGTAGCGACTGTAATTTTGTCCTGTGGCATCTCTATCCAAATAGAGTTTTATTACTTCGTGTGCTTCCAAAAAAGGACGTGCTTTTTCAAAGAAAGAAACTGAATTTAAAATGAGAAAATCGGTATCTTTTTTTGGTTGATTTTGGTGCATAGCAAGGAAAGAAAGGAAGTCTATAAAGCCTTCAAAAACGGATACATCTTTAGCCCCATTATTAAACGTGGTAATACCTTTTGGGGAACTGCTTGTTTTAAAATATTGGTTACGGATTTCATAACCACCAGCATCATTTTTGAAGCCGATACCATAGTAGATTTTATCGTTCAATCCATACCTTACCTCCCTACAATATTGCCATGCAATTGCAACTGGGATTTTCCTTTGTTCGAGGTATTTTATCAAAGAGAATGAACTGATAATAAAGTCTTGAAGAATCGTAATTTTTGGTTCTGCGACGGTCTGTTTTGGCTGTTGCATTAAGGGCTTATGAAAAGAAAAATCAGTTTCTATTTTCTGAAGAAATTCCCCAACGATACAGTTGTGGTAAAGGATACCAAAATCAATCAAGTTTCCACCTTTCCCAAGCCCGTGGTCGTACCAACGGTTTAACTTTGTATTGACTTTAAAAGAGGGTGTACGCTCATCTCTCAACGGGGATAAATACCAATAATCTACGTTCCTGATTTTAGCTGGGCTGAACCCCAATTTTGAGAGGTAGCCGACTAAATCCATTTCTTTGACCTGCTCGATTGAGTAGGTTTTTTTACCTAAATCCATAACTGCACATTTTCATTTTTCACTTTTCAGGTATCACGGGGACGAAGTTAAACAAGCAGCATCTGTACTACCTATCCTCACCATATTTTAACGAGGATAATGTAGCTGTCCGAAAATAAATTTGTGCCTTAAAATGAACAATTAAAAACGTGATGTTATGCTAACAACAACCGATGTGGCCAAAGTGTACGATACCATAATGAGTATCCCTGGCATGAATGAAACAGTGAAGATCGACATGCGGATTTCACGAAAAAATGTACTGCTGCTGAACAGTGTTATCAAGCGTGGGCTGACAGCAAAAGATGATGACAAATCTGCCAATCTGTTAGAGGGTATACCAAAGGAAACCTTACAGGAACTGGATGCTTTTGCAGATGACTGTTTAACAAAAGCAGGGCTAAATGAGCTTAATGAAAAACTGAAAGCATTAAGCCAGAAGTAACAAAGCCATAACCTGTTGCAAGGGGCTATTTATCCTGTCATTCATAGGATTGTATTCCCTTGCAACAGGTTATTCAACTAAAATTTTTCACCTTGCCTCATAGAAAATAATACCCTCAAAAAATACCATCAGATCAACGATTTAAAGTTGCCCTATTACTTACCTGCCTAAATACACTGAAGTTTATCCAGCAAGTTTTCAGACCATTACAATACTGCTTTATACATATCCCAACCCCATATTCACATAACTGATTTCCACGCTTTTCCTTGTGTAAATACGTTTGACCTGTCAACAATATTTCCAACAAATCAAACAACAAAAGTATGGAATCGAACAACAACATTTTCCAAGATGCAATTAGTATCGAAGAACTGGAAGCCCGTCTTGAAATGTCAGGTACAGGCATGTTTTCTTTTATTTCAGACAGTTCGTGTATCACCAGTACACCAACATTGCCCGGCACTGTTTAAACTGTTCTTTTTTTAAAGGGAACCTGCTTCGGGTTCCCTTTTATCCACCCAACACTTTTATTATATGACAGGCATTTCATTGAAATATGTGCAGGAAACAAACAGCAGCAGATACCTGTTGGTAAACGTTAGTGGCAGCACACACAGCATCAGCAAAATGCTCTACCATATCCTTTATAAAAAGCAGCAAAATATAGGGGACAAGGACATAGCCAAAGAGATGAACCTGCTTTTTGAGACCAACAGTTTTACAGGAGTTTTTATACAGCAAACTATTGAGAATACTTTAGCGAAGGTAAATTGTCGAGACACTTTGTTAAGGGCAAACGGACAGCCTTATATCTTCATGAAACAAACAATCATCGCTGCTGGAAAAGGGTCAACAGCTTATCGGTTATTATCTGGTTTGTTCCAAAGGAATATAGCTGCCTTGCTCATATTTCTATCGATAATTGCGACAATTTATTTCTTCTGTAACGAAGGTTTGAGTGCTTTTTCAGGGAGGTACCATCACACCATTGCAACGTTCAATTTTGGCAAAGCAATAATGCTGTATGGTTGCTTTTTAGTAATAATCTTACTGCATGAATTGGGACATGCCACTGCTGCATATCGGTTCGGCATAGAACCGCAAGAAATAGGCTTTGGGTTATATTTTATCTTCCCTGTTTTCTATACCAATGTTACGGGTATCTGGGCTTTACCAGTGAGGGAAAGGATTGTTGTCAATCTTGCTGGTATTTATTTCCAACTGATAGCAAACCTGCCTTTGTTGCTACTATTTTATATGGGTAGTTACAACCCTATATGTTTTGTTTTGATTACCGCTAACACCATTGGTTTACTCTCTGCCCTCAACCCATTTTTACGTTATGATGGTTATTGGCTATTCAGTGATATTTTCAATATCCCAAACCTTCATGCCAAAACTTGGGGCATTTATACAAGCCTTTTAAAAGGTAAAGCATCTTTAAAAAATACCACTTTACCATTGGTATTGTACAGTTTATTCAAAGCAATATTTTGGGTGGTTGACTTTTACTATTGCATACTATTTTTCCTTAATTCAATACAGGAAGTCCAACACCTTATCGCTACGCAAAGCAATAACGAAAACACGATTTCTGCTATTGCCCTTTCATCTGTTTCATTTTTGGTATTATTTTTTATACCACTCAAATTAATATGGTCTATCACTAAAATAAAGCAACATGAATCCAATTGACTATAAACAAAAAAGGGATAATCTGATAAATGCTTTTTTACTGTCAATGGACATTAAAAAAGACGAAATGCTTACAGCGAAGTACAATATTGTAAGTGCCAGCCTATCCAATTATTTGCCAGAAATTGATTATAAAAATCATGAAAATATTTTTAGGAATATCCTATTGCACCAGCAGTTGAGCCATTTGGAACAGACATCTTATGACGCAATGCAATACATTTCATACGAAAACCTAAGTGATGCCATCTGGAATATATTTAATAACAAGCCTTCCATTATCTGCACTTTTCATACGGGTTCGTATAGGTTGATAAACTTTTTCTTGGTAAAAAATAAAATACCTTACTCGTTGGTAATAGCCAACAATGTCATCGAAACACAAGGCGATTTATTCAATAATTTGTATAAAGAGATTATGAATAGTTCGGTGGAAAATGGCTTTGAAATTATCAATGCGGAACATCCTTCTTCGGGGCTTCAAATGTTAAAAAATCTAAAAAAAGGAAGAAGCCTTTTATTGTACATGGATGGCAATACTGGTGCAGGTAGTGGCACAATAAAAAATGACAATCATTGCAAAATCAACTTCCTTAACCAAGCCCTTTTTGCAAGAAAAGGTATCGGCTTTTTGGCACATGCATCACAAGTGCCGATCCTTCCTGTTGCCTGTTACCGAAAGTCCTTGGAAGATACAAGGTTACGCTTTTTTGAACCTATTTATCCAAATGTAAATGAGGCAAGGGAAGTATTTGCGGCACGGTCAACACAAGCTATTTACAACCTCATTTCACCGATTATACAACTGTACCCCGAACAATGGGAAGCATGGCTGTACTTGCACAAGTCGGCACATATCATCAATAGGTTTCAGAGGACGGAACAATTGCCATTTGATAGGGATAGTAAGCTGTTATTGAACACATCGTTGTACAGTGTTTTTAGCATAGCTGGTAAAGCCTTTCTGTTCAACAAAAACACCTATCTATCATACCCCATTGATAGTAGTGTGTATGTTTTCTTATCAGGGTGCAGTTTACAAAGTGTAAGGCTGGAAGGTTTTGATATTGCCTTGTTGCAACAACTGTATAACAACTATGT
This sequence comes from Parasediminibacterium sp. HNIBRBA5674, assembly GCF_056745525.1. Lineage (NCBI taxonomy): Bacteria > Pseudomonadati > Bacteroidota > Chitinophagia > Chitinophagales > Chitinophagaceae > Parasediminibacterium > Parasediminibacterium sp. HNIBRBA5674. The sequence continues at coordinate 11,373 of NZ_JBQWIE010000036.1, forward strand.
ATTGAAAGCTGCTTAAAACGAAAGTATTATGTAAAAAACTTAAAAGATTCGAGGTTATGGTACCAGAAAAAAATAAAAAAACGCCTGTTTGGCTGGTGCATATTTGTGCATGGGTCGTTTACAGCAGCTTTATTTATATAGCCAACCGCTTGTCAAAGCCGAATATCACTGTTATTGAAGTGGCGTTTTTCCTGCTGCCTTTCTGTACCACCTTTTATGTGAGCCTATACTCTTTGGGATTGTACAAGAAAAGAGGGGTTTTATGGGGTATCCTAACTTTTATAATTGTCTTTATCGTTATGTCTGCTCTTGGTTATTGCTATATATACCTGTTGCTGCCCTTGGCTGGCATGAGGCTATACACGTCCAACAATTACAGGCTTTTTTTGGAAAGTGCCATCTTGGGCTATGTGCAATATTCGGCTTATGCCATGCTCTATTTTTATGTAAGGGAAACAGTACGGACTGAACAAAAACTACGATGGTTACAGGAAGAAAAATTACAACTGGAAAAGCAAAAGATGCAGCGTGAACTGGAGAACGCCATTTTGAAACAACAGGAACTAAAATCCCAGCAGGACAAGTTGCAGTACGAGTATGCTTTCCTGCGTTCACAGATCAATCCGCACTTCCTGCACAATACCCTCAACGTTCTGTTCTCACAGGCACTGGAATTCTCACAGGAACTGGCAGACAATATCCTGAAACTTTCGGGCATGATGCGGTATTCATTGGAAAGCGTGGAGTTTGAAAGCGGGAAAGTGCCGATTGAAAAGGAACTGGAGCATCTCCAGACCCTGCTCGACATCCACAACCTCCGTTTCGGGGACACAAAAATTATCCAGTACAGCACCGAGGGAGAGGTGCAAGGGCAAATATTGCCACCGCTTTCTATTATTACCATCGTTGAGAATGCCTTCAAATATGGCGATCTGAAAGACCCTTTGAACCCTTTGTTGATAAAAGTAAGGCTACTGCCACAAGAGATATATTTCTATTGCAGGAACAAAAAAAGGAAGAACAATATCCAGCTCTCATCGCTCAATATTGGCATTACCAACCTTAGTAAAAGGCTTGATGTTGCTTTTAAGGATATGTATGAGATGAAGGCTACTAACGAGGACGATTTTTACACTTTTGAACTCACCATAAAAAATTGACAGTATGATCAAGTGCGTAATCATAGATGACGAACAGCCTTCCATCAATGTACTGAAAGGCTATATCCAAAAAATACCGGGCCTGCAATTGGTAGGTACAGCCATTAACCCAATCGAAGGGATAGAACTGGTGCGTAGCACAAAGGCAGAAGTCGTTTTTCTCGACATACAAATGGACGAAATGAACGGTATTGAAGTAAAGCAGGTAATGGATCCAAGCGTCAAGGTGGTGTTCTGCACTGCCTATTCTGAATTTGCCGTGACCAGTTATGATCTTGATGCAGTGGATTACCTTATCAAGCCCATTGCATTCGGCCGTTTTGTAAAGGCAGTACAGAAACTGTCCGATAAGCTATTGCCAGGTATTTCTGCATTCGAGGTTATCCCACACGATTATTTTTATGTAAAGGCAGAGCATAAGGGCAAGATGATAAAAATAGACATTGACGATATTGACTATATCGAAAGCCGTAGCAATTATGTGGCATTCCACAGAGGCAACGATGTCACACTGGCATACCTTACCATGAAGGATTTGGAACTACGGTTGCCGCCTTCACAGTTTACCCGTGTACATAAATCCTATATCGTTGCCCTTAACAGGATTACAGCATTTGAGAACGGTAGCCTTTTGCTTAAAGGAAAGTCCACAAGGATACCATTGGGCAATAATTACAAAGAGGCTTTTATGGAAAAAATGAAAGGGAAACTGTTCTTGTGATTCTAGTTTAAAAAGAAAGGCGAAGGCCAGTATTTTAGCTTAATTAATGGGCATGTAAACAGCAGTGATACCTTATTTTCGTCAATATAACCTTTGTATGAAAGCAAAAATACCAACATGCCAAATTGATTTGTTTCTTAGGAATGAATTGATGTTCATCCTCAACCCATCAACGGATAAAGGACATGTTTATACCAAGGCTATAAAAAAATTAAAAATCGTCATTCCTAAAGAAGAAGCCTTACCTGAAGATGTAGTGGTACATATTCTTGGTAAAACAAGGTTTAAAAGGTTACAAGAATACATCGTGCAATTACCAAAATAGACCTTGCAATACCTCGTTACATCCTGAAATTTATAAGCTTGCCTATATCTGACCACGACCATCCCACTATTCACATATAGCAAGCCACTTTTCACATAACAGATTTCATACAGGGCATACCAGTTTTTAGTTTCACACCCGTTTAGCAACAGTTATATCATCGGCTGCCTAAATGCTTAAAAACTGTGTATGAAGAAAAGTACCACCATCGACATTATCTGCGGACTGCTCATACTGTTATTTGTTTACACTGCTGTAAGCAAACTATTGGCATACAAATCCTTTGTAGCCGTGTTGGATCAATCGCCATTAATGCAAGGCAAGGCAGGTGTTATTGGGTGGTTGCTACCAACGGTAGAACTGTGCGTTTCAGTATTGTTGTTCTTGCCTTCCACAAAAGAACTAGGGCTTTATTTATCGTTTGGGCTAATGGTTTTGTTTACTGCCTATATCGCCTATATGGTCATGTTTACGCCACACCTGCCATGTTCCTGTGGCGGTGTGATTAAACAATTGTCGTGGAAGCAGCATTTGGTATTTAATGCCTTTTTCATTTTGGTCGCTTTTGCAGGTATAATACTGTTCCGCAATAAAAATTTGGCAAAGCACCAAACACAATAACCTCATTGTATTACCGGGTACATACAACAGGAAGTAAGCTGAAAACCTGAAAAAAGAGTAAGCATCATCACATCACCAATCGTTGCAAAATGGTGCAACGGCCATCTTTTATTCTATTTTTTAATCATTTTTAAAAGTCACATTTATGAAAAAGTATCTTTTCGGTTCTTTGGCTGTTATCCTTGCCCTTGGTGCAAGTGCATTCACAACATTGAAAACCAAGCCCGTTAAAAAAAGCTTGTCAACAATGGTGTACTACTATCAGCTATCAACGCTTACTGGTGCCAATAATTCCAGCAATTGGTTGCCAGAGGGACAAGTGCAAAACCCACCAAGCTGCGAAGGCCTTGATATACCATGCAGGTTGCAATTTGAGACCACGGACTTCAGCGACATTAATGCTTACCTAAGCGGAAAAACCGATGCACAGGTAAGGGATGATGCAGCCCATGTAATCGACAAACCAGAGTAAATCAAAAGAGGGCATAGGGGATGTTTACCCCTTATGCCCTTCCTTTTAATTATCTAGGATTTTGCTGGATGTTGGAAAGCCTAATAACATCTTCAGGTATCGGCAATGCGTAACGCAGGTCATTTGGTAGCAATGTATAGGTTACTTGGTTCAAGACACGCTTAATGGTAATATTCCTTCCTTCAAAATTCAACCTTTTTAAATCGGGCCATCTTAATCCACGCATCAACAGTTCCTTTCTTCTTTCCACTAATATTTTATCCAGTACATCATTTGAATCAACTGCTGTTACAGGTGCAAAGAAACCTGTTTTATAACGCTTTATAAGCAATGTGTTCAAATCATTCAAGGCGTTTGTTTTATCATTTTTTCTCGCATAAGATTCTGCCCTAATTAAATATACTTCATTCACTGATATGCCAGAAAACAGTGTTGCACCACCTTCGTAGCTACCTTTGAAACCAACAGACCCGTTGCCGTTATCCTTAAAGAAAACTGTTTTTCTAAGGTCGTTGCTTGCAAAGGATTGGTACAATACTGAATCAATCTTTGCCCTACTATTGCTCAAGGGTGCTGGTACTGACATGGAACTCTCGTAAATAACTTCTGCATTGAACTGCTGGATAGGATAGGTTGCAGAAGCTGTCAGCGTATTAAAATCCAACAGGTTACTTTTTAATTGTAGGCAAAGGTCAGCATATCGTAAACTACTGTCATAATTGCCAATGTTCAAATAAGTCCTGGCCAATAGTGCATAGGCTGCAGTCTTGCAAGGACGCATAACATGTACAGGCGTTACAGGCAGCAAAGCGGCACTTGTTTTTAAGTCATTGATGATGGTATTGTAGGTTTCTGACAATGAAGAACGAACCGCAACAATATTAAAGTCCGAATTTGTCCTTAGAGGAATGCCCATATCAGTAGATGCAGTTAATGGGTTGTAGGCTTTTGTGAATGCTGCCGCTAATTGCCAGTATGTTTTTGCCCTTACAAATAATGCCTGTCCCAATACATTGTCCCATTGCATGGCATTCCCTGAATTCCTGTCCACATTGTCAATATTGTCCAAGACGGTATTGGCATAGTAAACAGCAGCGTAAGGCCTTCGCCAATCCCCGGCATTGAACTGGAAAAAATAATCCTTTTCCCATGTGTACATCCTTCTTTGCCCTTCATCTGAAAGAGCCGCCCAGTCAGCATAATTCAGATAATAATTATCTGCACTTATTTCACCAACGGACATATCCACATTGTTAAGGTTATTATAGTTGTCCAACAGTGCTTGAAAGTCTTTTAGTGTTGAAGGGATAACGTAGGACTTATTAGGGGCGGCATCCAAATATTTGCTGCAACTGCCCATCATGAGAGCAAGTGTTACCAGTAAAAGAGAAGAAACAATATTGATTTTTTTTGAACCCAACATGGTGAATGGTTTAGAAGATGAACAATAGTTTTAAAAGGTCGCTTTCAGTCCTATGGCAATATTCCTTGCAGGCAAGACCGATGACATTGGGTAATCCGGGTCAATGCCTTTCTTATTTGCCTTCCAAATAATACCAACGTTATTAATGTTTGCATAAAGCTGAATATTACGGAATGGCAGTTTTTTATTACTGGTTTTTGGTATGTCATAAGCAAGGGTGATATATTGGATACGGATATTATCACCCTTCTCTACCAACACTTCAGAGTTGTCATAAAATGCATCCCTTGCACTGATAGATGGATACACCATAGATGGCACGTTGGTATGCAGTTCATCGCCTGGCTTTTGCCACCTGTTGGCATAATCGGGATGACCGACACGGGTGTTGAAAAGGTTGGTATAATCAATAGATGCGTTCCTGAAAAAGTACCCAAACTTGTACATTAACCTGACCGTTAAGGATACATTCTTAAAGCTTACAGTATTACCTATTGAGCCAAAAATTGTTGGCATTACAGAACCACCATACACAAGGTCTTTTAATTGTGTAGAATCGGCAATAATGGAAGCGTAGTTTTTACTTACTTTCCCATTGATATAACCCATTGGATCACCCGTAGCTGGGTCAAGCCCTGCCCACTGGTAAGAGAATATGGAATAGACAGGCTTGCCCACTGTACCCAATGAATTTGGTACAGTGCCACTGATAAAACTGCTGCCTTGTAATGATGGATTGTAATAGTCCGTTATCTGGTCTTTGTACCAAGTAAAATTGATATTAGACTGCCATTTGACAATGCCATTGGTGTTCAAAGTATTTAACTCAATATCAATTCCATTGCCTTTCATGGTGGCAACATTTTTTGTAATTATACCAGATGGTATACCAGTTGTAATGTCAATAGGTGAAGGGCCAAAAAGATCCCTAGCATTCTTAATGTAATATTCTATGCTGCCGCTTACCCTTTCATTTTTTGTCCTGAAATCCAAACCCCAGTTTATCATCCTTACTTTTTCCCATTTCAGTTCCGGATTGGCGTTCCTGGAAATAATGGCATAGGGCGATAACGTGTAAGGCGAGTTGGAAGAATAGGTAATGGTGGTAACTGCACTTTTGCTCTGGTCAACATTGCCACTCACGCCATAAGTAACCCTTAGCTTTAAATAAGGCAATGCCGACAAATTATAAAACGGTTCTTTAGATAACAACCATCCACCACCAAGAGACCATAACGGGTTCCATTTCTCATTGGTATTCACACCAAATAAATTGGAAGCATCCCTTCTGCCGCTGATTGATAGTGTGTATTTCTGGGCATAGGTATAAGCTGCATTGCTATATACAGAAACGAAGCGGTTCAGCGTGTTTGAGAACCCAGCATTGTTTGGGATGAAACTGTTGCTGCCCGTAACAAAACTTGGATAGGTATTGGCAAAATCGACACTGGAAGAAGTCAATATATCAGGGTCATAACCATAAGTCCTGTAAGAATTACTAATGACATTTGATTCCCTTATTTCGGCACCTGCAATGGCGGTTACAGCATGTTTTTGCCATTGCTTATTGAAATTCAATTGCCCTCTTGCATTATGCGATGACAATGTGTTCCTTGATATGTCCAGTATGCCGCCAACGGGGATTTTATAGGTAACTACACCTGTTGCCCTGTTCAATTGACTATATTGGTTAATGAGGTTACGGGTAAAATAACTCTGCACATCGTTTAGGTTCTCTAACGCTACCTGTTGCTTTTCATATTGGTACTTAAGGTCAACGCTGAAACTTTTTGATACTGCATAATTGATACCAAGGTTCAGGATAATATCATTGGTAGTTGTAGTTGCGATGGTGTGCTTATAATCTTCCAACGGGTAATAGTCCCAGTTCAACAATTTGCCACCACCAGCAGTATCCGTATAGCTTTTCCTGAACCCTCTTGTAACTGGTAGTGCATTGCCATTATCATCTGCCAATAAAGTATAAGGTGGTAAATTACCGTTGGAAGTGGTAATGCTTCCGTATGCTGGCCGTCCACTGGTGCTTTTGCTTTGTGTATAGTAAACACCCGTTGAAAATTGCAGGTTTTTTATAGGTTGATATGTGTTCTGTAACCGTAGGTTAAACCTGCTATAACCTGCATTAAGTTCGCTGCTGTTCTTATCATAACCTGCTGAAAATAGGTACGACATATTGTTGTTGCCACCACGCAGGTTAACGGCATATTGCTGGTTCAAAGACTGCTTGTACAAATACCTTTCAAACTGGTCACGCAAATCCACGTTCCGTAAGGCATCTATTTGGCTGTTGGCCTGTGCAGTTGTCAATTGCCCGTTGCGTTGTTTAAATAATATCTCATACACTGGCGAAAAGGATGGCCTACCGCTATTTGCCGTATCTGAAAATTTAAACCCTTTGCCAAATAGGAATTGTTCCACATCAATAAAATCAGTGGTTGACATCTGCTTCTGGTAATACAGGTCGGGCTTGTTAGCAATCATGATATTGGAATTGAACTCAACCTGAAGTGGCTGGTTCAATTTCCCTTTTTTTGTTGTAATAACGATAACACCATTGCCAGCTTTCGTACCCCAAATGGAAGCTGCCGCCGCATCTTTAAGGATAGATATATTTTCTATATCATTTGGGTTAATATTGTTGATGTCGCCATCATAAGGGAAGTTATCCAAGACAATCAACGGGTCTTTTGGCCCTTCAATAGAACTCAGCCCCCTTATACGGATGCCACCGCCACCTGTTGTTTTCCTATCAACCAATAGGCTGTTGGATACAGCTTCCAAACGCCCTAATATGCTGGTACTAACCTGTTCATTAAAACGTTTATTGTTCACTTGTGTAAATGAGCCCGTTGCCCTTTCTTTAGGGATATTTTGGTAGCCAGTGCTTACCACGTTCACGTCCTGCATTTCAGTAACAGCAACCTTCATGGCTATCGCAAGCAAAGCCGAGTTTTGTGGGTTCACAAAAACAACCCTATCACGGTAACCCACATAGCTAACAACAAGTACACCACCAGTAGAAGGAACCTTGATTTTAAAATGGCCATCGTCACCAGTAATGGTATTGGTGTTTGTACCTTTTAAATTTACCAATGCACCAGCCAGTGGCTGGTTGGTAGAATCCGCTAGCACAAGCCCACTGATAACCGTGTCTTTTACAGGATATTGAATGGTATGGTCGTTATCATAGGTTGCTACTTTTGGGGTGACGATAATGGTCTGTTCGATAATTTTATAACCAAATGGTTGCTGCTCAAACAATTTTTGCAGCACCAAAGAAAGCTTTGCTTTACTGGCATGAAGTGTCACGGGCTTTGCCCCTTTCAAAAGACCATTGTCATAAATAACCCTGTAAGCCGTTTGCTGCTTAATGGCAGTAAACGCTTTTTCCAATGACGCATTATTCAAGTCAATGGTCACCAATGTGCTGTCAACCTGTGAAGCAAATGAACGTGTACAGCAACAAGCTATCACCAGTAACACCAGCAAGCAATTTTTTTTCTTCCGTACATGGCAATACAGTGCCAAGGCCTGTTTTACAGGCGATTTTCGCATGTTCATAAGAGTGAGGTTTTTAGTTTAAGTAAAGTAGTTCCCCCTATCGTTTACCTTTTAAAAGGCAGGATGGTCAAAGTGTTCTTGTCAATTTTAAAGGTAGCAATACCAGTCAGTTCCAGCATCTGCAACAGCTTGCTCAAAGGCACATTACGTTTTATTTCACCCGTAAAAAATTTTGGCTGTTTAAAGTCCCCGTCATATACCACTTGTACATCGTACCAACGTGACAGTTGCTGAACCACTTCTACTAATGGTGCATTGTTGAACTGGAAAAGTCCGTTCTTCCATGCAGTTGCCAAACCCACATCAGCGTTACTGATGGCAGTGGTTTTAAGGTCTGTTTTTACCTGTTGCCCCGGCTTCACCATTACCGTGCTGTGCTTGGTTGTTACTTTTATACTACCCTCTTCCAAGGTGGTAGTAGTGGCACTATCGGCATTGGTATAACTGTTCACATTGAAAACCGTACCAACTGCCTGTACGTCCATTTTGTTGGCGGCAACAATAAATGGTTTGTCCTTATCCTTCGCAATTTCAAAATAGGCTTCACCAGTTAGTTCCACCCTTCTTTCATGACCTGTGAATTGCATAGGATAGTGCAGGGAAGACGCAACATTCAACCAAACCTTTGTACCGTCTGCCAAGGTTACCGCATATTCACCACCATTCGGTGTACGCAAAGTGTTCCATTCTGTTTCTGCCACAGGGTAATCTTTCGGTCTATATACCAGCATGTCCGCCGTGGTATAGATATTTTCACCACCTTCATTAAACGTACTGTCCTTGTCCCTAACAAGGTGAATGATCATACCATTACCAGAAACCAGTTCTGCTTTAAACGAGCCGGGCAAAGCGTCATCACCATAAGTCTTAGTTGTGCTATCCACAACGGTTGACGCAATGGACTGTCCTTGCTTTTGGGTGTTCGATACCACCATCCAACAAGCCACCGCAATCAAGAAAACGGCTGCGGCACTAAACCATGTTGTCCTGTTCAATTTTTTGCTGTTGGTTGTTTCCTTTGCAATCACTTTGTCCAACAATTGTTCCCACTTCTCGTCAGTATTTGTTTGCCCAAATGCTGCCGTTCCTTGTTGCAGCATTTCAGCATCGGTTATCTCTTGCATCAACTTGCTGCTGCCCTCGGTTTCTGCTACCCATTTTTCCAGTTCTAACTGTTCTTGGGGCGTACTATGGCCACGCAGGTATTTTACAATTAGTTCCGAAGCACGTAATGCTTGGCGTGTTTGTTTTTGTTGCATGTAGTGGTTTATAAACGTTCTTTCCTTCCCCAGTTGCAATAGGGTTTTAGATTACAACATAGAGACGACAACTTATTAATTATTGGATACCGTATCCACAAAATTATTTACAAAAATTGTGCAAGTCGCAATTATGGTATATCAAATGAGATTTAGTTAGGTGTTTTTGCGAAAGTTTTATTTGATAACTTGCGGCAATAGATGAGTGCCTATAATTTAATATAAATCCATATGGACAAAGTAATATTTGATACGAATGCTTACAGATATTTAGTCAAAGGAAAGAAATTTATACAAGTTGATAAGGTAATTCAAAAGCTAAAAGCCAAAGAACAAAAGAACAATATTGAAACCTTAATTAGTCCAATTGTAGCTAAAGAATTACTTGCTCACGTCGCAGACAAAAAAGATCCCAGCTATGACATTTGTTTAAACGCTACCAAAGCACTCTATTTACATAGTATCAATCGCAACACCTACAATATGGTTGCAAGTCCTGAATTGTTAATCAGCAAAGCTTTTTTTGGTAAAACAATTCCTGCAAAGGAAGAAACAAACAAAGCTATTGGACAAATGCTTTATCATATTGCTACAAACCCCACGGAAAAAGTTTTTAAGAAATTGCATAGAAATTTACAGGCTAACAAATATCAAGTTATTGATGGCGAAAACAATTTTGCTATTCAAATGAAACAGTTTGTCAGTGTGACTGACCCAGACGCAAAAGGATGGCAAATTTTTCCAGATGACGAGAAGAAAAGAAGGAAAGTATTAGCATACATTAGGTCTGAAAAGTGTTCGTTTGAAATTGCTTTAGCTTTTTTATTTATTTTATATCAACAATTAGTATTTACTGGAGAATTGAAACTTGTGTCTAATGACGAACTTAGTGATAAAGCGAAATCCTTAATTTCTATTTTTCCAGAGCCAATAGCTTTACATAAACAAGTATTAGAAAACTTAGTTAACAGCGACTTCAACCTTTTTGAGGAGAGTAGGACAAATTTTGTTTGGGATGTTCAGCTTATGTTTAATGTTGAAAATCATCAAATTGACGGCTCTAAACTTTATTTTGTTACTGATGACAAAGCAATAATCAGAAGTGCGATCAAAGAGAATGCTAAATACACAATCTTGAATTATGACGAATATCTTGACTACCTCAAGTAATAAATTGCAGGTAAATGATTTTCATAAAGTTATTAACGTTGTGGATCATGTTTACAAACTTTATGCTGACAGATAATACTCATTAGAAATGCCAAGACTATTTTCATATTGTATTCCCTTTGACGATGGGGCAGCTCCAAATCCATTTTGGGGCATTTGCACGCTTACCATTTGCAAACCTGCAATTCGTAGAAATGCAAAAAAAGGAGATTGGGTTGTTGGGACAGGTTCGGCACAATTCAGGTTTGAGAACAAAGTAGTTTATGCGATGGAAATAACAGAAATTTTGACAATGCAACAGTATGACACTTATTGTAAAGCTGAGCTGCGAAAGAAAATTCCTAATTGGCGAGGAAAAAGTTACAAAGACAGAGTTGGTGATTGCATTTATGACTTTTCAGTTGACCCAGCAAAAATTTTAAAGAGCGTTCATAACGAAGACAATCGACAAAGAGATTTAGGCGGACAATTTGCTTTGCTGTCTGACCATTTTTATTATTTTGGAGACAAACCTGAACCTTTACCAGAATATCTATTACCAATTGTTCGACAAGGGCAAGGACATAAATCAACAGCAAACCAACCATATTTTCATGACTTTGTAGATTGGATTTTGACACAAGTAAAAGCAAAAAATAAAGTTTATTCAGAACCAAAGGACAGGCACTTATTTAGGTTAGACAGCGACCACATAAGCAAGTGTGCAGTTCGTGATAAACAACAAGATGACTTAGACGAAGAACTTGCAGACGAATAAAGCAACCGAACAACATTCCCTTATGACAACAAACCATCAATATTTAGACAAGTATCCAATTTCGGCAGATAGCGAAAAATTAATTGTTGGAACAATTCATCCACACGACCATCATAATTTCAAAGTTCCTTTTTTCTATGGGAACAAATTGAGTATTTGGACAATTTTGAATGAAGCGTTCGACAATGAAATCGGACAAGAAATTAACCTTGACGGCATAATTAAGTTTTTAGAACAACACAAAATTTCTGTGAGTGACACCATTATTAAATGCGACCGAAAAAATCCAACTGCTTTAGACAAAGACCTAATTCCATTGACATTAAACACTAGACTTATTGACCAAATCAAAAACTCATACATCGAAGAAATATTTTTCACTAGTGGTTTTCAGAAAAATAATGCTTTCAAATTATTTTACGTTGACATTTTAGGTTTAAAAATTACGCCAGAAATCAGAGAGGCCAGACAAACAATTCTTGATCAAAGCGTTTTCGGCAGACCTATTAAATTGACAGTTCTTTATTCGCCGTCAGGTTCATCTAATGTACCTCTTTCTACAAGTAAAATTTATTTAGAAAACAAGCACAAATATTCAAACTCTGCTAGACCTGTATACGACTTTAAAGTGGAGTACTATCGTAATAATTTTATTTCTTAACTATGATTGAAAAAAAGACCAGAACTAAAATTCCAAAGGAAAATAAAATCAGAGCTGAACTGCAAAAAGAAATTGGCTCAATATGTCCATTTTGTGAGAATACAGAAGTTGGACACTTTGAAATTCATCACATTGATGAAGACCCGTCAAATAATGATACGGGCAACTTGCTTTTGCTTTGTCCAATTTGCCATTCCAAAATCACAAAGGGTGACATTGGACAGTTTGAAACTTTAAAAAAGAAGATATCTCTATTAAAAAATCCTGTTACAACAAAACTATCAACTGGTAAAGTTGTAAATTTTAATTCCAAAGTTGGCAATGCTATTGTTGGCGACAATAACAAAATTTCGATAAGGCAAACCAAGCCAGTTAAACAAAAATATCCAGTGGGCTGTATTGGGTTTGACACTATAAAAGGAAACTACGTTGCTCATTTAATTAAACGTTACAATGAATATAAAGAGTATGAAGTAGGAAAAGGACAAGTAAATTATGCAGTATTTTCTTCGCACTTAAAAAAGCAGTACAAAATTGGTCCGACAAGAACTTTGTACAACTTGCCTATTAGCAAATTTGATGAACTTGTAGACTATATTCACTCAAGAATAAACGCAACTAAACTTGCAAAAGTTAAAGGGTCTGGACACAAAAATTATTCAACATTTTACGAATACGTAGAAGAATTCAGTTGACAAAAAGATTAATGCACAATATTGATACTTCTACAAGGCTATAACGACACATTTTAATGACAAAAATAAAACTTGGATTAGAGGGGGATTCTTCGTCTGTATATGATCTTATAGAAATATTAGACATTAAAGGATGTGACGGAAATCTTATCTATGAAATCCATAATCAATCTGATATAAAAGGACACGAACCTTTTGACGTATTTATTAAAAGAAGTAAGCCTTTTTATAAGGCATTTATAAATCCAAGATTCGTTGATTTGTGGGCTTCTGAAAATATAAGTTATGCTGCTAAGGTTGACAATCTTTGGTATTTCGCCTCTGATGTAGGTTCTAATACTTATCTTGAGGGTGGTCCAACAAGTGTATTAAATATTCGAGAATACTGTTTTAAAAAGTCGATTAAAATATTATACGTTGAAGATTCTTTAGATCAATGGGTTAAAAATTTATTTAATGATGAATTAAACGAAGTACAAAGAGGGGAAGAGAAAATAATGCCAAGTCAGAGCACTTCTACGAAATTAAATATCACAAAAAAGTACAAAAAAAGCAGGGCAAAATCACAGTCGTACAAAGAAGCTAACCGTATCATAAAAAAGTGTGGAGAAGGAGTTTCACGAATTACTGAAATAGCAGAAAAACTTTCGGAGACAAATTATAGAGACCTTTTTCTTGCTGCATTTCAGACACACAATAATTATATCTTAGAGGCAGAAGCTACTAATAGAAAAGGAAGAACAGATTTAAAAATACACGACAAAGAATTGGATATTCCCTACATATATGAGTTTAAAATTCATAATACAAATTATGATATAGAACAAGGACTTAGTCAAATTACCAAACAATATGCAACATCTGCAAATCGAACAAATGGATTAGTTCTAATAAACAAAAAGCAAAGTGATCTTTCATTAGTAATGACTACAATTGAAAAATTATTAAAAAAGACAGAATTGAAAATTGATAAAGTTGCACCAGATTTAAATGAGCATCTTTTTGTAGTAAAGCATAAACACCACCTCGATAAAACAATTAATTGCATCTTGACAATATTTCTATTCGATATACAACAAGCTATTGTTTAGACAAAAAAACTGCAAAAAAGTAGAGCTAAAATGATGATTGACAAGGAGCCAAACTTTCAACATGAACTGTGTAAAATCAAATAAAATCAACTCACCTACTTACACAAACCACCACCATCACCATCCACATAAACCCCACCCAACTTTCCTTCAAATCCTTGATACCCCTAAGCCTGTGCTTCTTAACGGTATGGATGGATATATCCAAATGCTCGGCCACTTTGTTGCTATCCCAACCTTCTACATAAATCAACTGCATTACGTTACGCCTTTCAATAGGCAGGTTTTCCAAAGCTGCGTATAGACTACGCAACACTTCTGCTCGAACCATTTCCAACAATACAAAACCTTCTGTTTCCTGTTGTAAAGTATAAGTAAGCCCATTAAGTTTTTGATTATCCCTGCGGCGTTTTTTAATATGGTCAAGGCAGGCGTTTTTAACAGTTATGTACAATACCGCTTTAATGTTTTTGTACTGGCTAAAATCGGGTTCTTTTTGCCATAGTTTTATAAACACTTCCTCAACAATATCTTCAGCTTCCGTTCTGTCCTGCACCAATTTTTCAGCAAAAAAACATAAGGCTGCATGGTATTGATAAAACACCGATTTAAGTGAAACCTCGTTAAGTGCCTCTTTCGATAATTTTACAATATCAACGCTTCTTTTAATCATGCAAATCTGCTAATTGTGGCCACTAAGATAAAACTTTCGAATCAAAGTTTATAACTACTAAATAAAAGTATATAAATAACCAATCGTAGTATTTGATTTATATTACTAAACATGCTGCTAATTTTTGTCGTTTAATTACTCTAAAATGGCAAAAAAGACGAAAAGTGAGGTATTACATGAATTTTATGAAACCGAGGAAGGACTTCATAAAATCAATACTATTAGAACAGGTTTAGCCAATAATACGGTTGAAAGTTTTCCTCAAATATTTGCAACTTTCGCAAAAAGTAATCTTCAAATCCTTTTAGGAATTTCCTTTTATTCATTCTTGAAAAAAATTGAAGACCCAGGAAAGTTCACATTGAATGAGATTGAATTCATGAGTGAATTATTTAAAGTAGATTTTGACATAATGATGGGGTTTGTTCATAAAACAATGCTTGCTGCTAAAAAGCAAACTAAACGCATACCTTCTAAGAAGAAACAATGATAATCATACAACTAATATGAATCTTCCTTTAAAATTATCATTATTCCGAGAATACCGTAATTGGACACCAGAAGATATTGCAAAGGAATTGTCGATGAACGTTGATGAGTACAATAAACTAGAAAAAGGGAAAACAAAACTAAACGGCATTATTGCACAGCAGCTCTCAGATTTATACCGTGTGCCAGTTGAGTTTTTTATGATTGATGATACCCCCAATTATTATCAGGCTGATGTGATGTACACCAATTGCAGTTTTAGCGGTGGGGGCAGCAATGGTTATATCAACCATCAATACAACGACCGTGGCATTGATGAAATCATTGCTTCCAAAAACAGCGAAATAAAAACCTTGAAACAGCAGGTTGAAACTGTGCAGCAACAGAACAATAAGTTTATTGAGCTACTGGGTAAAAACGTTTAGGCTTACTTTGGTTTATATTTTTGCTACAGGCTTCCCCTTCAAACTCTCGTTTACCAAAAGCCCCAAGAAGCTTGCAAAAGGTGCTATATTTTGATGTACGCTTGCCTCTTCTAACGCAGCCATATACGCATCTCTTTGTTCTACAGGTACCACGGTCCAAGGATAGCCACCAGATGCCAGCATTGCATTCATTAAAAAACGCCCCATTCTGCCATTACCATCCATATATGGATGGATGAACACAAAAATAAAATGCCCCAATACTGTTCGCACAGAAGCTTCAGGTTCTTGTTTAATCATTTCAAACAATACTGGCATGGCATCACGCACCGCTTCTTTGTTTAGCGGCACATGCTTAGATTGGCTGATATATACCTGATGGCTTCTGTAACCTGCCAAATCCGATGCCTTTAAAAGCCCGGCAGAAACACTTGGCCCAAACATTTCCCTATACCATTCCTCATGATCTGCATCCACTATATCACCAGCATTCCCACCGTCTAATATACGTTCAATACTTTTTTCAACTGCCCTAAATGCTTCCAAATACCCCTTGGCAGCCATGGCATCTCTTTGCTTCCTGTCCTGCTTATTATCTGCAAGGTTCCAGGTACCGTTCCTTACCCTTTCTATCAACTCTGGTGTTACCTTGTATTTTTCTATTGAGAGTGAGTGGTAGGCATCTGTTACAAAAACTGCATCTACCTCTTTCATATAGGCTGCCCTATCTGCTGGCATACCTGGTGCTTTCGGAAAATTGCCAATCACTGTATCACGCATTTGTTGCCACATCAGCCTTATACGGTTGGCATAAGGCGAATGGTCACGGCCAGATAATGGCACTGGTAGTTTGCTGTCAAATGGGTCTATTTCACGTACCTTAAAATCTGCTTTTTCCATTGTCTTCAATATGGTATCAGCAATACGGTTCTGGCCAATATTACGAAAAGCACCTGCCATACGGCCAGCCACAACACTTTGTCCACCATCCAGCAATGGGGTCAGCATCTCTGAAGCATCCCTAACCATAAAAAGTGCAGTTCTCGTATCTATAGGATTTTGTGTAAACGTGTTTGGCGAAGCCTGTATGAGGGCATAGGGAAGCGAAAGCAGCCTTATACCATTGCTTTCTACCATTTCAGCACCAGCAGGCAACGATGCTTTTATATGAAACAGGGAAGTGCCAAAAGGAAGGTCTGTTTTAAAGTTGGTAGCAGAAGGCGATTTTACAATCAATTGTTGTGGCACCGTCCAATTGCCACCATGTATAAGCAATGACTGCTCTGGCGATATGCACCATTCCTTCCCATATTTATCCTCTAAGTGCTGGGCACAGAAATCCCAATAAGATGTGTACCAAGAAGTGCTGTCACCTTTAGCCTCATTGGGCGGGGCTGCCATATACCAGCCTTTATATACTTCTTTTATAAACCCATTATCTACAAGGCGTTCCCTAATGGTACGTGACAGTTCAGCAGCCTTAATAGCCACTATACCTTTATCCTGTAATTGCTTTAGCACATCCAGTGCTGCTGCTAATTTTTCTGCAGGTGTTGCCATATTGGTACAATTTTACTTTGTACCAAAATTAGGAAATAATGTTGCACTAAAATTAGGGAATAATGCTGTACTAGAATTAGGAAGTAGTGCTTATATTGAGATTATAAGGATTGTAACATGTTCAAAAATTCAACTATGAAGTAAAGGTCGGTGAAAAGGTCGGGGATGGGTTGGCGAAAAGGTCGGTGGAATCTTAAAGAAGAATAAAGGATTATTTAAAAATAATCACTAACAAATGTTCAGAGAAACATTGTCAAGCATCATTGTATTTCATGAAGCAATAGGTTGAAAAGATAATTTTGGGAATAGCCAATAAAAAAAGGTTGTCTATCCTGCCAATTTACCACCCAATACTTTTACCAATTCCATCAATTCAGCGTTCTGTTTTATTAGGATTGTATTTTGTTCTTTTAGGACTGCCACTTCACCACCATGATAATTAGAAGTATTTTCGCCAAAATATCCATTATTGCTATTACTGTTTTCATTAACCTGCTTAAACGTAATCACAGGTGTAGATTCAGACAATAAATTGGCAATACTCACTTTATATAAGTCAGATAGTTTCTGTGCCTGTTCTGCTGTTATTTTAGATGGGTTTTGTTCCAGCCTTGCATAGGTTGGTTGGCTAATACCCAAAATGTCTTCTGCTACAAAATCTTGTGAATAGTCATTTACCTCACGCAATATTTTTAATGTACTGGTTGCCATAGTTGGTTTGAATTAATTATTCAAAAAGCAGGGTTGATTATTCATTTACTTTCCCTTTTATACACACGAAGATAAACAACTTTGTTTTTCAGGCAGTTCCTTCCTTTCCTGTGTTGCAATAGTGGTTAATTTTTTCACCTTTTATCATTAACCACATGAAATTTTCATTTATTCTACTGGCCTCATTGGGGCTAAGCTGCTATGCTTATAGCCAAGGAAAAGCAACAACTATTAAACCCCTAAACATAGGTGAAAAAGTACCAGACATACAATTCAGTATGGTAAACTATCCATCCAAAACAGCCAAGCTATCAGACTTTGCAAACAAGTTAGTGATATTGGATTTTTGGGCCACATGGTGTACGGGTTGTTTGCACAGTTTCCCTAAAATGGATTCTCTGCAACAACAATATCCCAATCAATTGCAGGTACTATTGGTAAACACAAAAAGTACAAACGATGACGAACTAAAAGTCAAGAACCTGTTCAGCAGGCTGAAAACCAATAACAAGCAGTCCTACAACTTGCCATCCACCATTAAGGATACCATAGCAGACAAGTATTTCAGGCACAAATCATTGCCACACTATGTATGGCTGTTCAATGGAAAAATAAAGGCTTTTACATCATCGGAACAGGTAACCAGCAAAAATATTGAAGCAGTGCTTGCAGAGCTGCCAGTGGCATTCCGCATGAAGATTGACGACTATGATTACAACAACAAAGAACCACTGTTCTTAAATGGCAATGGTGGCAATGGTAATAATATTTTATACCGCAGCATGATAACAAGCTATACCGATGGGTTGCCTGTTACTTCCAGCAAAAGTGAAACCAATGATAAATTGGTAACAAGGTTTACGATGATTAATAGTCCTATAATACGGTTGTACCAAAAAGCGTATCAAAAAAGTGTTACAAAAAGCAGGTTATTATTGGAAGTAAAAGATGCTGCCAAATTGGTCAATAATGGGGATTGGGACAGTTGGAAATACGACAATACCTATTGTTATGAAATCATTACACCTGCCATGTCTATGGACAAAGTATATGCGAGGATGCGTAATGACTTGTCCAATTTTTTTGGCTATACAGCAGCCATTGAAAAGCGGAAAGTCAAATGCTTTGTCCTACGGTTTAATGGCATTACAAATGCACAAGCTATTACGGATAGGAAGCCTAGCAGCAACTTTGGCAGGAAGGAAGCACTAACCTATATGCACAACCAAAAAGTAGCAATGCTTGCAGATTATTTAGATGAACTGTTATCAATTCCTGTATTGGACGAAAGCAATTACAAACTACCTGTTGATATGGAATTCAATAACGACATGAAGAATATACAAACATTGCAGCGAACACTAAAAACCAATGGCTTTGATTTAGTAGAAACAGAAAGGGAAATGGAAATGTTTGTGTTAAAGGAACAAGATAAAAGTGTAAACTAGCAGTATAAATATGGCACTTCAATTTACTATAACCCCCAAGTATAGTTGTGAGTATTCAAAGAAAGAATCCCTGGCGTTGCTGGGGATTTTTAGTTCTACCTTATTATAAAAAGACACTTCAATATTCCTCTTCACATTTCTCATTCCATTGTTCACATAAAATTTTTTATCATCAAAAATGCCCCTTCTAATTTAACAGAATTAAATCAGGACTTGCATAAACAACAGTACAAGTATTGCTTTTTTAAAGCCTGATTAATGTAGCCCAACCCCTTAAATTTTTAACAATCAAATTAGTAAGGGTATGCCACATAAGTACACGTTAGAATGGATAGACTTGGTAATCACAGTAACGCTAAATCCTAAGAAAACGGATGTGTCTGAAATTACAGATACACAGATAGAAGCCATCCTATCAAGGGTTACTGACGAAAAAGAAAAATTGGAATCACAACTAAAGCATCAAGTGTTTGGGCTTACCAAACAAAAGCAAATTGAGTTATTGATAAAGCAGTACCACTCTGCTTTAATTGTGCTATTGGATCAGGCATTTGAAAACCAAAACAATTGCCCAGCAAAAAACCAAGCCCTTAAAAATTTAAACAAAGCTTTGATTAGTTGCCTTGACGAATTGCTGTCTTTTATTGAGGTCAGGTTCAACCAATATTTGAGTTTGGAACAACGTGTACCTGTTACCTATCTTTTGGTATCAAAAAAAGAGCTGCAAAAAAAGCTGAATAAGCTGAAAGAAACATTAGTAGAAAAGGTAAACGACCAACAGTTTATAGACATTGTTTTAGACCCATTATACGCATTTATCAACGACCTGAAAGAAAACCATGAAGTAAGTTTTAAGGAACTCTTGTATCAAAAAGAACTATTAAAAGAGTTGGAAATATTGGAAGATCCTGAAAAGGAAACAGGTATTTACACGGCATTAAACGAACTGCTCATTTATTTGAATTTCAATAGCAAAGCCTACATGGATTATTTCACAAAAAAGCTTGCAGAAAAAATAAACAGCAAAGAAATAATTGCTGAGAAAATGGATGAACTGCTGATACATTATAAAGCCTTCAATCAGTTACACCGCAAGCCCGGTATTGTTTTAAATCCACAGTATGCAGATTTGAAAACGGCATTAGGCAAATGGTTCAAGCATGAATTGTTCTATTTGGAAAAGAAACGGCATCTATCTATTGTACCAATGGATGAAAATGCAGCACCTGTAACTACCAAAGACATTAAAAAGCACAAAATATTAAGTATGCTATCCGTGGACCAAATGGCATTGATACTACGTTCGGCAGATGATTTAAAAATACTGATAGCCCGTTCCATGAACGCTATTTTTAAAACCATTGTCCCACATTTATCTACCCCTAATCAAGTAGATCTTTCTTACGACAGTATGCGTAGCAAATCCTATTCAGCAGAAACAAGGGATAAGGAAATTGTCATTGACACATTGCAACAAATGATTCATAAAATACAGGAATACTAACAGTTCAACAACCATTATTAATTAATCAAAAAATTTATAACCATGAAAAAAGTAGCATCAATTTTATTACTGCCTTGCTTATTAATAGTAGGTTGCAGCTCTAAAAAGTTAGACCAGAAAACAGTTGTAGAAATCATCAAAAAAGAACTCGGTTATCCTAAAATATTGGATTACGACATTTACTGCAGTGACCCAAAACATGCCGATAAACTGTTAGATGCAGGATTGGAAAAGGATGGGTTTGTAACAATTCAACAGAAACAAAAATTGGTTGAAGTTGGCAAACCGCTTATAAGTTTCACAGAAAAGGCAAAACCTTACTTATTAGCAACTTCTGAAAAAGATAAGTCTATTGAAATTCAAAAAGTAAAGCTTGCGGATGTAGATGTTGCAGAAATCATTACTATAGAAGAAGGTGAGGATGGCAAAATCGCACTTGTAGAATTTACGACTGCTTATAAAAAGGTCAGTCCATTTGCAACATTGCTGAACATTGATTTTAAGATTCCAAAGAAGCATATCATCTACCTTTCATTGCATGATAATCAATGGCACATTGAGAAGAAAGCCGACTAAAATTTCAGCAACAAAAGCATATTGCCACGCTAACAAATAGTAGCAGCGTCTTTCACCAAGGCCTCTCAGGCTGCTGGGTCAAGTGCAAGCATGGAACAAAGCCCAGTAGCATGAGTGGACGCAAACATTGTGCAGCATACTGACTGCGGCCTTTTTTATTTGTATAGATAATGTTGTCGCAGTGGGTATACTGTAACTGAAAAGCATATCAGCATTTGAAGGTATTTTATAGCTGTATGATACGTTTTAAAGACTCGATTATTGAATAATTTTTAAGCAGGCATTATTTCGCCAGAAAACATATCTATTTGAAAGTACATTTTATATTGTTTACTATACTTCATTTGGAATTCTAAGAGGTTACTGCTTTCTAGCATTATGCGATATGCCTGCTCAATATACAAGTCGAGATGTTCGCTAGCTATTGTTGAAAGATATTGAAATAGCTTATGTTCTCTCACGCCAGGTATCTCAGTCCAAGTATTTTTTCTTCTTAGTTCGTTGAATACTTTCATTGGAAAACGTCCATAAACAAATTGAATTGTGAACGTTTTTGCACAATCAGGCTTTTTGTAAACATCCATTACTTCCTTTTGCAATCCGTTTATTCTTGCAATTTGGTAATAAAAGTCTTTAAAAAATCTAGACTGATACTGAACCAAGTTTTCTGAAATATATTCTTGTAAGGTAAATTCCTTTCCACCAAATAGTTTAATTTTCAGCGATAACCTATCTAAGTATTCATCCTCACCTTTATTTTGGATAAATAATTCTGGTGAATTTAAAAGCCTGTTCTTAAGCTCTAAGTCTTCGTCTTTCCTGATTAATACCCTCTTATTAGTGGGGTTAGCGTTGAAATTATTTTTTTCTTCCTGTTCCATGCTTAATTGGTTTTAAATATGTTGCTTTTGTAAAAGAGTGCAAAATCTGAAGCTGGCGATTTATGAGATAAATCGTTGCTCATTTTTTTGATTAAAGTGTTTATTGGAGGTCTAATTAGTTTCTCAAACTTGGCCCATAAATTAGTTTCATCTGTGCTTTTGTTATAAGCATAATTTGCATAAACAATACTTGGGTGTACGTGATTATCTAAAGCAAATTCCTTTATAAACATCGGTTGAGAAATTCTGTTCTCAATTAAATCAATCTTATGCTTTGGGAATAAGTATTCACGGGCAAACTCATTTGCTTCATCCTCTTTCTGTTGCAACACAAAAAGGTCGTTTTCTTCATCTGATAAATGATAGCGTTTTTTTAATATCTCATCCCAGTCAAACAAAACATGAAACAATTCATGCAGCAAAGCAAACCATAATGTAGGATAAGACCCTCTATAATCAGTAAGAACAATACAAGGCTTTTCGTTTACTGCAAATGTTGCCCCTCGCATCTGTAAAGAAGGTGTTTTAGGCTGTAAAATCACTGTTATACCTAAATCGTACAAGGAATTTGTAACGTTCATTAAACCATTATCTATGTCAATTGAATGCCATCGTATTTTAGGAAAGTAATCAACCAATGCTTGTTTTTCATAGCGGTGTGGATTATTAATCAATTGAAAAATTAAACGAGATTTACTTTTGAAGTATTTTCTGGATTTATCATTCTTAGGTTTTATATTGGTACTACTAAGTGCCGCACCAGTTTCCTCTACATTATAGTCAGTAATTGTTTTCAGTCCAAATATTAAATTTAATTGTTGCTCAATGTGTTCAAAGTCTCGTATTGAATTAATTACACCAATATTTTTTAAAACTGGCAAGTCAAAATTATTTAGAATAAATGTTCTCTTTTTTGCTTCTTCTAAATCCTTTTTGTGTTTTTCAGATACAAATTTTGTATATAATTCAACAATTTCATTTTGAGGAATTTCGAGAAAATAACCAATCTTTAGAAGTGATAAAAGGTCAAAACGTACTAAATTTCCATCCAAAATACCATTAAGAGTTCTGTACTCTATTGCTAAATTTTCAACAGCTTGGTTTTCGCTTATGCCTAATTCTAATAATCGGTTTTCAAAAGCTGCCCTTAAATATAAAGAAGCGTTACTTTCATTTACATCCCAAACACTGTTGATTAGCCTATTTATTTCATCATTATTAAAGTCTGTATTTTCGGTCATCTTAAAAGTCCTGTATTTTTACAGAACAAATATATTCATACAAAAATTTAAAACGACCTTATTTGTATATAAGTCCTGTAATTGTGCGTAACTTTTTTAAAAATGTGCATTAACGTCTGTGTAATTAATTGAAATAATTATTCAGAAAAGATACGATTAGATATTTTCATTGTACTATCTCGTAAAAACTAAGAAACCCCGAATAATCGGGGCTTCTTTCAAATAGGCACTTGTCATTTCTTCCACCGCTTCACCACATGCTGTAAGCAAAGCGAAATATCAATTTATCTTAACGCCTTCGCCAACAATGCTAATGCGATAGCTAATGCTGCTGCAATCGCTATAGCATTAATAATTTCAGCACTCTTGCCATACACGGTCATACAGTTTTTCTGGAAACAAACTGTAGCCTTTTCATTTTGTTTATACTGTGTAATACTTTGCATAAATTAAAATTCAAGTTGTTAAAAAAGGGTGGCAACGCTAAGCCGTGCCACCTTCGGCATACATTCCTTAGTTACCTTTTTTAGTAACGCCTTTAAAAGGCTTCAAGTCGTGCTTTACATCAATAATAAGGTTGGTAGTAGTATCCACTTTCACCCAACGATTGTTTTGTGGGTTGTGATACTGCACCCTGTCGGTAACAGCCCCATTACGATGTCCATCACCAACTTTTCCGTTCTTGGCCATGATATTTGTAATTTGTTGCGAACGAAATATTCAATACTCAGGCTTTCGCTCATTTCGCCCCAGGGCAAACGCATCTAAATTTCTTTAAAGAGTATATTTTCTAAGAACTTATCGTTTAATATACACATCATCCTTT
>NZ_JBQWIE010000037.1:0-35030 GCF_056745525.1 Parasediminibacterium sp. HNIBRBA5674
TATAAGGCAGCGATTGATTTAGTAAACGAGTCATGTAAAAGACATTTTTGTAGAAAAAAGGTACAACTTTAGTAAGGTTTGCCATATATTTATAAATATTAAAACAGTATAAATACCTTGTTATGATGAAAAAGATGACTACCTATTTATTTGGAATTTTATTGGTTGGAACACTTTTACAAAGCTGTAAAAAGGATGATGGCGCACCAACTTATCCATCAGGGCAAGGTAGAGTTACCGCTACAGGTGGTTTAACATTTGATATTAGTGGTACAAATACTGTGTTTTCTAGAAAAACAACAGCTACAATTGATAGTATTTATATAGGCGCGGCTATAACTATTTCGCCAAGTATTACTGGTGCAGGCTTTATACTTAAAAACATATCAACTACTGGTACGTATTCTTTAGCAAGCAGCACGGCATCGCAAAATGCAGCGGCTGGCTACTATGCTGGAACTACTAATGCAGACGCTTATTCATCAACTTATACAAGTACAGGCCCTGGTACAATCACTGTTACCACAATATCTGCTGCTTCAATTGAAGGTACTTATACAACAAAAGTGACTAACTATTTAGGTACAGCAGTTTCGTACTCAGGTACTTTTAAAGGGTATTTTTAAATAAATAAGCGCTTCGCAAAATATTCAAATAGCCATCAAATTTTGATGGCTATTTGCTTTTTAGGTAACTTTTACTTCAAGTTTCTTGCTTACTGTAGGCAATCTTAGTAATCTTTTAGTCACACACATATCTTTGCAGGCATGAGAAAGTTAAGTATGGATGACTTGGGGCGAATGAGCAAAGAAGAATTTAAACAAGCCGAGAAAAATACCATAGTTACTGTGCTAGATAATATTAGAAGCATGCACAATGTAGGTAGCGTATTTAGAACAGCCGATGCGTTTTTAATTGAAGCCATTTGCCTTTGTGGTTTTACGCCGCAACCACCACATAGAGATATTCATAAAACAGCTTTAGGTGCAACAGAAACTGTAGATTGGTTGTATTATGAAGAGACAGCAAGTGCTGTAAACGATTTAAAACAACGTGGCTATAAAGTATATGCAGTAGAACAAGTTGAAGGCAGTATTTCTTTAGAGAACTTTGTAAATAATAGCAGTGAAAAAATTGCTGTGGTATTTGGTAATGAAGTTGAAGGTGTGGATGAAGCCATTTTGCCTTTGTGCGACGGTTGTATAGAAATACCGCAATTAGGCACCAAGCATTCTTTAAATATTAGTGTAGCTGCTGGTATTGTGTTGTGGAAATTGAGTGAACCAAGATTTAGTAAGTTTTAATTGATGAATGGAATGAGTAAAGTAAAGAATTATCTGTCGTTAGTAAAGTTTTCGCATACCATTTTCGCCATGCCTTTTGCGTTTATTGGTTTTTTTCTTGGGATTTTTAAAGGAAGGATTTCATCTAGTACACAAACAACAGTTTATCATTCTGCGAATTCACTTTATGGTGGTAGTAGCTTTGGTAGTGGTCAATGGAACTTGAATAGAAAAGCAACAATTATAGATGGCTTAATTAGCACATTAGCACAATATCACATTATCACATTTGTACTTGTACTTATCTGCATGATATCTGCACGTAGTGCTGCAATGGCTTTTAACCGTTATTTAGATAGAAGTTTTGATGCTAAAAATCCACGTACAGCTATAAGAGAAATACCTGCTGGTATTATTTCGGCAAATAGTGCTTTGCGTTTTGTGATTTTATCTTGTATCATTTTTGTAGTAGCCACATTTTTTATCAATACTATTTGCTTTGCACTTAGTCCTGTCGCCTTGTTTGTAATACTATTTTATAGCTACACCAAGCGTTTTACGGCTTTATGCCATTTGGTGCTAGGTTTGGGTTTATCGCTTGCACCAATAGGTGCTTACTTGGCTGTTACTGGTAAATTTGACATTTTATCTTTACTTTTTTCTTTCTCTGTAATTTTTTGGGTAAGTGGTTTCGATATCATTTTTGCGTTGCAAGATGTTGAGTTTGACCAATCGCAGCAACTGTATTCATTACCTGCAGTTTTGGGTAAAGGCAAAGGCTTACGTGTATCTGAAATATTGCATGTTGTAAGTGCTGCTTGTGTTATTGCAGCAGGTTTTTATGGTCATTTTCATTGGTTGTATTGGCTTGGTGTCGCAGTATTTGTAGCCATGCTTATTTACCAACATGCCATTGTAAAACCTAATGATTTGAGTAAAGTAAACTTGGCTTTTATGACTGCTAATGGTATTGCAAGCGTGGTATTTGCAGTGTTTGTGATAGCGGATTTAGTGGTCTTTTAATAACACTAATGGTTGCGAATTACACGAATTTTCCAATTAATTTAAAAATCCCTCTTTAGGGGTTAGGGGCTATGGCACGAATTCTTTGTTTAGATTATGGCGCAAAGCGCACAGGCATTGCAGTTACTGATCCTATGCAGATTATTGCCACCGCATTAATGACCATTGATACCAAAACCTTAATGCCTTTTTTAAAAGACTATTTTTCCAAAGAATCGGTGGAATTAATTCTCATTGGTTTGCCTTTGAATTTGGATGATACACCTACACATGGCACGCCTTTGGTTTTGACCGCTATTAAGCAGTTACAAAAAAACTTTCCTACAATACCAGTGCAAACAGTAGATGAGCGCTATTCTTCTAAAAATGCCACAAGATCCATGGTAGAAATGGGCATGAAAAAGAAAGACAGACAGGTAAAAGCTAATATTGACCAAGTAGCTGCCACCATGTTGCTACAAGAGTATTTGCTTAATCGCTAGTTAACAACTGCGCATCGCTTATATTTGCCCTCTTAAATTACATTTTTAATACCTGCCTAGAGGTAGGATTTCTTGAGTTATATGATTTTACCTATAGTAGCCTACGGCAATCCCATTTTACGCAAAGTAGCAGAAGATATTACCCCTGATTATCCTGAGTTGAAAAAACTTTTAGATGATATGTGGGAAACAATGTACAGTAGCTATGGTGTTGGCTTGGCTGCACCTCAAATAAATAGAAATATTCGCTTGTTTATTGTTGATAGTAAGCAAATATTTGACAATCAAGATGAAGAAGATAAAGGCAAATACAGCGATGAACCTGGCTTAAAAGAAACTTTCATCAACGCTAAAATTATAGAGCTATCTGGGCCAGAATGGGTGTATAACGAAGGCTGTTTGTCTATACCAAAAATTAGAGAAGATGTAAGTCGCCACGAAACAGTGGTGCTTGAATATTTAGATGCCAATTTTAAACCACAATTAAAAACATTTACTGGCATTACGGCTCGTGTAATTTTACATGAGTACGACCATATTGAAGGTAAATTATTCATCGATTACCTAAAACCTTTGCGCAAAAAAATGCTTGGTAGTAAATTGACCGATATTACCAAAGGCAAAGTGAAAGTAGATTATAGAATGAGTTTTGGCAAATGATAATACGCCTATGGATAGCTTTTCTATTAATAAGTGCTGTGGCCACAGCGCAGGATACTTCTATCATTATTGACAACAAAAAAATAAACCTACCAGAAGTTGTAGTGCGTAATCATTTTGATTATAAAAAAGTACTGCAACAAATTAAAGACGATACTACGTTTTACAAGGCTTTTCGCAACTTGCGGATTCTAAATTATTCATCATTTAATGATATAAAAATGATGGATAAAAACGGTGTAGTAAAAGCTTCTTTATTTGGTAAAACGCAACAGCAACGTGCTGCAGGTTGTAGAACAATGACCATTTTGCAAGAGCAAACAACTGGCGATTTTTACGATAAAAATCATAATTACAATTACTTAACTGCTGAATTGTATGCAGCCTTGTTTTTTACCAAAGGCAAAATATGCGGTGAGGATAATATTGTAACTGGTCATGTGATTTCTACGGCTGGGCAATCTGGCATTAGCAAACACAAAGAGCAGTTGAAAATGCTTTTTTTTAACCCAGGTAAAAAGATAAAAGGCATACCATTTATAGGCGATAAACTAGACTTGTACGATGATCATGCTGCTAAAGTGTACGATTATCGCTTAGATGTACAAGAGTTTCAAGGTAAGCCTTGCTATGTTTTTTCCATTACGCCTAAAGAAAAGCTTGGGCTGTTTAGAAAAGATGATATAGTAGTAGATGCAATGATTACTTGGTTTGATATTAAAACCCTTGAGGTACTTGCAAGAAATTACGCACTTAGCTACAAAGCAGGTGTATACGATTTTGATGTGAGTATGGAGGTAGAAATGACGAAATTTGAAGGTTTGTTAGTGCCTAAAATTCTGCGCTATACAGGTAATTGGGATGTTGTGTTTAAGAAAAGAGAACGTGGCGTTTTTACCGCAACGCTATTTGATTTTAAGAAAGAATAGTTTTCTGGTTTTAGAAACAAGTCAGATTTTTTAATTTGACTTGTTCCAAGTTTTAGAAATAAGCCAAATTACATGACGTGGTGTATTTCCGATTTTGCAAATAGGGCAAATTACGTGATGTAGTGTATTGTAACTTTTGCAAGTAAGGCGAATTACATAATGTAGTATATTGCAACTTTTACAGATAGGGTAAATTATATGATGCGATGTATTGTAACTTTTGCAAGTAGGGCAAATTATTTAATGTGCTGTATTTCTAATTTTGGAAATACACCAAATTGCTTATGTAGTGCATAGTTTAAAACTGCAAGCCCACTCTTAGTGCCAATCTTTTGTAATAAAAATCAAAATCGTAAGTTGATGGACGTGGATATATACTATATAATGTAACATAGGGATTGTAGTCTCTTTCTGTATAACTCAAATGCTTGTAACTAAAACCTGCCGTAATATTTAAGCTAGTTTTCTTACTTATTTTTTTTGATAAACCAACACCTAATTCGCCATAAAACGTGTTGTTTAGGTCAAAATAATATTGGTTGTTAAAGTCTTTTGCTGCAAAATTTCCCCAACGTAAGGTATAGTTAATCCCAGCATCTGCATATACCAATGGCTGCCATTTTTTAAGGCCAAAAGTTCTTCTTACATCTACAAATACAGGAATGCTTTTAGTGCCATAATTATCTAATCCTACACCAAGGCCTAGTTGCCATTCATCTATTTTAATACCATTGATGGTTTGTAGTGTAAAGGCATTTTGTGAGCTACCACCTAGCAAGCCAATATTAGTAATGTTGTTGTATTTTATGGCTTTCTTTTGCGCATTTACCAATGAATACGAAAGTAATAACAGCGCTAGTAATTTGTACTTCATGGCTTAGTTGTTTAGTGATATTTTACTTAATAAAGTAACGTCATTGCTGTTTTTGTAGCTAAATTGGTACAAGCCTTCAGAAGTAGTTACATAGGCAATACCATCTAATGCAATCACATCGCTAGTAGTACCTATAGTCATTGTTTTGGTTTGTTTTAGGTTCAGTGGGTCTGTTGCATCAAATATTTTCAAGCCTGCTTCACTATCGCAAATAAATAGCAAATTGCCGTCTTTGCTTAAGCCATAAGGTCTCGTAAGATTGTAGCTTTTTAGCCATTTGCTTTTAGTAACGTCAGTAATATCAATGATGTCTAGTTGATTTTGATTACCCATACAAGTAAAGAAACCTGTAGAAGGATTGTTGTTTGAATGAAGGGTTACAAAGGCATATTTATCGTCTGCAATTACTGGGTCGCATAGGCGTGCATGTGCAAATAAGCTCAGTTGATTTGGCTTTTCTGGGTTGCTTAAACCATAGATAAACATACCTGTTTGCGTGCCAATAAAGAGATTGTTTTTAAACGGAAAAACAGTTTCTAAGCCCCAAGCAATGTTGGTAGAAGTTGCAGCTTTTGGTGCATCAGGTTGTGAGATATTAATTGCTTTAAGTTCGCTAGAAGTAAGTGCATACAAGTAGTTATCTACAATAGCGTACTTAGATGTAGAACCTGTAACACCAATACCTTTACCGCTACTTGTGGAAGCTGCCGATGAAAAAGCGATGCCACCCATCCAATTGATATTAGAAGTAATGTAGCTGCCATTTTTCCAAATGCCTTGCCCTTCTGCAATGTCAATATTTATTGTGGTGTCTCTTACTTGCCAATCGACAATTACTTTACCACTATCTACTGAAAAGCCATTAATATTCCTTCGCTCTGGAAATAAATTATTGATGAAGTTTTTGGTAACAATATTGTTAGGATTACTAACATCAATAGCCATTAAATCGGTAAAACAATCGGCAAATAAAATATTGTCTTTTATGGCTAAATTCTCATTGCCAGGTATATTGATAAATGCTTTGTTTATTGGATTCGAAGGGTTGGTGTTGTCAATAATATGAATGCCTTTTTGAGGTTCATTTAGGTAAATGTAATTGCCAATGAGTACCATTTTGCCCACACTGTTAATTGGTTTAGGCGCATCATTTTTTACAGAAGCCCTCACTTGTTGCGTAGTTTGAAAAATGGGTGTGTAAATTTTATAGGTTTTGGTGCCACTATCTTTAAAGCAACTTGTAAACAAAAAAATGGCAGTAGCTATTGGTAATAGCTTGTAAAAAGTGTGACGTAGCATGGTATTATTTTTTAGATTTTTTCTTGTTTGAAAATGAGATAGGCGTACTTAGTTGAAGATTGTATTGAACAAAATGGTTTTTATCTGTTACTTGAGATTGAATAGGAGAAAGCGTGTAAGATGCGATGGCAGCCAAGTTTAATTTCTGCGAAAAAGCATATGATAAGCCACCATGTACACCAAATAGCCATCTATTATTTACAGATACATCATAATAAAATCTGCCAGTATTTGCGTTACTAATAAGCCATTTTTCAGAAATTACATAAGCTAAAGAACCGCCCATTAGTACATTTAATTGATGCTTGCTATTAGGTTGTAAGTTGTAAGCAAAAGTGATTGGCAATTGTAACCAATGTGCTTTATTGGTAATTGAGTTGTTATTGTCGGCTATAAAACTATTGGTGAAGCCAGTAGTGGTATCTGCTTTTACACCATGTTGGTTGGTTAAATACTGATACTTTAAGCCTGTTAGTAACTGCCAATGTTTACCTAATTCAGTATTGTACGCTAGACCTACTTGTACATTAAAGCCAGTTTTTGGTGAAGTAATAATAGGTTGGTTATTGTTAGATGCACCAGTAAAACCACCATTGCCAATTGAGGCACTACTGCTAACACCAGTATTATTATTTTTATAATTTAATGTAGTTCGTAAAATACCGCCACCAATTGTTACTAACCAACGAGATTGTTTTGAAGCTTTTCTATCTTTTGTAACAGTCTTACTAGTATCTATATCTTGGCTAGATTTTATGATTGTAACTATGCTGTCGCTTTGCTTTTCAAATGATGTTATTGGTTGATTATTAAGATTAATATCATCGCTCTTAACTATAACATTATCAGTGCTTTCAGTTTTAATGCTACTATTCGTAATTAATTCTTTTTTAGCTGTTCTATTATTGTTCGTATTAGTATTTTGCTGGTAAATTGGTATTGTAATTTTAGGTTTGCCAAGTAATACTTTTTGATGCTTTTCAATTGCAATAACTACTTCTTTATCAATGATTAATGGCTTATTAGTTTCTTTTTTAGTTTCAATCGGTGAAGTGTTTTTTGTTGAATTAATTGCCTTGTTAATATTCATTTGATTATTGGCAATTTCCTTGGGTGTAATTGTTGATATTCGGTTGATTATTAACCAATAACTAATAGCGCTGACACCAATAATTACAGCACTTAACCACCACCAAATGATGAAACGTCTTTTGCGTTCTGGATGTAAAGCTGCATCTACCTCTTGCCAAACAATAGGTGAGGGCTGCAACTTAAAATCATCTAGCTGCTGAGATATATTATGTTCAAATGTCTCCTGCATATTGTTTGCTTAAAGTATTCTGTTCATTTTTTTTTAATGCTGTAATCAACATAGCTCTTGCTCTGCTATATTGGCTTCTTACAGTATTTACATTGATATTCAATAGTTCTGATACTTCTATGTGATTATAACCCTCAATCGCTACCAAGTTAAAAATGGTTTGATAACCTGAGGGTAAATCTCTAATAATGTCAACTATCGCCTTGGTATTCAAGTTGATGGATGGATTATCATCGCTTACAGGATGCAGCGTTATGTCCTCAAGCTGTAAGTCTTTTTTATAGCGATTATGCTTTTGTAAATACGCAAGCGAACTATTTACCATTATTCGTCTTATCCATGCACCTAAATCACCTTCTTGCTTGTATTGATGTAGTTTGGTAAATACTTTTATAAACCCATCTTGCAACACGTCTTCTGCGTCTTCTAAGCTTTTTGTATACCGATAGCAAACACCAAGCATAGTAGGTGCGTACAAGTTGTATAACTCGTACTGTGCCTCACGCTTGCCTTTTAAGCAGGCTTTAATTAAATCTTGGTGTTGTTCCATTGGTATAACAATAGTATGACTTAGGCTTTATGCTTTTCATTGCAGCGGACAGAAAATATATTTAGGTAATAAATAAATAACCATAATCTGTGGCACTTTTAGCTTTACAAGTAGTATAACATAAGTTTTATTATTAAATCTGTCATTTTTGCAGCATTATTTTTTAGTATTTTACATTGCTATAGGTCTGCTATCGATATACTCAAGGTATACTCTTTCTATACTGTAAGTGTACAAAAGTAATAGGCGCTTTTCTGACACATTGCCATACAAATTGTTAACTGTGCTAGTTATTTATTGGTTGCTTTTCTTACATTTCATTTTACTAATTTTTGCCAATAAAAACGTTTTGCTAATGCAGCAAAATCATAGATTATTAGTTCTTAACAATGGTACAAAAACATCACATTAACAAATAAACAAAAACTGCTTATTTTACAGCCTATTTATGACCATAAACATGCTAAGATTGAAATTGTGTTTTGGGCTTTCTCTGTTATTGCTTGTTGCAAGTAACGGTCAGGCTCAATTTAGAAAATATTCTAACGAATTTTTAAACATTGGTGCTGGTGCAAGAGGCCTTGGTATGGGCGGCTCACAAGTGGCTAGTGTAAACGATGCTACTTCGGGTTATTGGAATCCTGCAGCTTTAACCAATGTTACGCTGCATCCACAACTAAGTGTTATGCACGCTGAATATTTTTCTGGCATAGCCAAATACGACTTTGCTGGCTTGGCTTTACCTACTAAAAATGGTAACAGAACTTTGGGTATTTCGGTGCTTCGCTTTGCGGTTGATGATATACCAAATACCTTGTACTTGGTAGAGCCAGATGGTTCTATCAACTACAACAATATCTCTACATTTTCTTCTGCTGATTATGCGTTTTTATTGAGCTACTCGCAAAAATTACGTGACGATGATGACATGAAACTAAGCGTTGGTGGCAACGCAAAAGTTATTTACCGTAAGGTGGGTAGTTTTGCACAAGCATGGGGTTTTGGTTTCGATGTAGGTATTCAAATGCAAAAAAGAAACTGGCGCTTGGCGGCAGTGTTACGTGATGCTACCACCACTTTTAATGCTTGGAGTTTTTCATTTACCGACAGAGAAAAAGAAGTTTTATACTTAACTAATAACGATATACCTGTAAAAAGTACCGAAATGACTGCACCAAGATTGGTGCTTGGTACAGGTTACAATTTTGCTTTTAATGACAAGTTTCACTTGCTAGCTGAAGCTAATTTAAGTTGCACATTTGATGGGAAGCGTAATACTGTGCTTAGTTCTAGCGCTGTAAGCATTGATCCAAGTATAGGCCTTGAAGCAAATTTTAATAATAACTTGTTTCTGCGTGGCGGTATTTCTAATTTTCAGCAAGCCTTAAGCGATGGTGATACTACTAACCAAAAAAAGGTGTGGATTTACCAACCAAGTGTTGGTGCCGGGTTTAGATTTGGCAATGTTGGTATCGATTATGCGTTTACAAATTTGGCTAATCAATCAAATCCATTATACACGCACATTTTTTCTTTAAAAATAGATTTAGTTAGAAAAGAAAAGTAAAGTTGTAACGCTCATTTTATGCGAAAAATATTTGCCATCATCATACTGTTATTTGCTGCCAAATTAGTGGCACAGCCTATTAATAACGAATGGATTGACTACACCAAAACTTACTACAAGTTTAAGGTGGGCAAAACTGGTTTGTATAGAATAAGACAAACCGATTTGCCAACGGCTTTACAATCTGTAAATGCCAATCAATTTCAATTGTGGCGCAATGGTAAGCAAGTAACATTGTACACAAGTGTAAGTAACGCTGCCTTATCTAGCAACGACTACATTGAGTTTTGGGGCGATAGAAATGATGGTGCTACAGATAAATATTTGTACCGTGATGCAAGCTTTCAAGTAAGTGATAAAGTGAGTTTGCAAACAGATACGGCTGCGTTCTTTTTAACGGTTAATAGTATTGTGGCTAATAATTTGCGCTACGCAAATGGTACTAACGATGTAGCTAACAATACCTTGCCTGCTGATGCTTATTTCATGTACAATCACCGCATTAATTTCATAGACATTATTAACCGTGGTTATGCTGTAAATGCGGGTGAAAATGTGTATTCATCATCGTATGATATTGGTGAGTTTTGGAGCTCTCGAGAAATTCAATTGGCTTCGCCTTTAACGGTCAACATACCTAATTTATATGCAGCCAATGTTGCTGTTGCAGCAAGTGTTACAAGTGCTTTTGCAGCTAATGCCAATAAAAATAGAAACGTACAATTAAGGCTAAATAACACCTTACTAATAGACCAACCCTTAAACGGTTTTACAGCCACAACAGCCAATAATGCCAATGTCAATTTAGCAGGGTTAACCAATACAACCGATAATTTCAATCTTAAAATTGTAACTTCAGATAGTTTTGATAGGGTAGTGTGTGCCTACATTGATTTGAAATATCCTCGTCAATTTAATTTTGGTGGTGCGGCTAATTTTAGTTTCATGTTAGCGGCTTCGCCAAATGGCAATTTCTTAAACATTACCAACTTTAGTGCAGGTGCTGCCACACCAGTTTTATATGATGTAACCAATAATATTCGCTATGCAGCAAATACAGCAACAGCAGGTGTTTTAAGGTTTGCATTGCCTGCTTCTAGCACAGAAACCAATTTTATTTTAGTAAGTGAAGATGCTAGTAATATCACTTACGCCAGTAGTTTTCAGCAGCGTAATTTTATTAACTATGCTACCACTTCTAATCAAGGCGACTATTTAATTGTGTCTAACAAATTATTAATGACAGGTACCAATCCTGTAGAGCAATACAGACAGTATAGGGTAAGCGGTGCAGGCGGTAGTTACAATGCCAAAGTGTATGATATAGATGAACTGGTAGATCAATTTGCGTATGGTATAAAAAAGCATCCATTGAGTATTAAAAACTTTGTGCGTTACGCAAAAGCTACGTTTAGCAAGCAACCAAGTTTTATCTTGTTAATGGGTAAAGGTGTATCGTACGATGCGTATAGAAGCCATGAGTCATCACCATTTGCCGATAGGCTAAACCTAGTGCCAACTTGGGGCTGGCCAGCAAGCGATAACTTATTGGTATCAGCAGATTTAAGCCCCATACCATCCATTAATGTAGGTAGATTATCTGTTGCAGGTACGCAAGAATTAACCGATTATTTACAAAAAGTAAAAGACTACGAATTACAAGCAACATCAACCAATCAAACCATAAGCAACAAAGCATGGATGAAGCAAATGGTGCATGTAGTAGGTGCAGAAGATGCAGGTTTAGATGCATTACTAACCTTTTACTTAAAGAACTATGAGAACATTGTAAGAGATACATTGATGGGGGCAACGGTTACCAACTTTAACAAAACAAGTACCGCTGCTATTGCAACCACTAGTACACAAATGAGCAATCTGTTTTCTAATGGTATCAGTATGTTGTCTTATTTCGGTCACTCGGCAGCATCTGCTTTAAGCTACAATTTAAACGATCCTCAAGATTATAACAATGTAGGTAAGTACCCTATGTTTTTGGTTAATGGTTGTAGCGCTGGTAATTTCTTCGATTTTGATACTACAAGAACATTTCTAATTACCTCTTTAGCAGAAAAATTTGTATCGGCGCAAAACCGCGGTGCTATTGGCTTTATAGGTAGCACACACTTTGGTTTAACCACTTATTTAGATACCTATTCTAACGGTTTTTATAAATCATTAGCCAATGCTGGTTATGGTAAACCGGTTACCAAAAACATCATTGATGGTATTACAGCGCTAAAAAATAGTTCTTCTAATTTCTTGGATTATTTTTCTAGAATACATGCTGAAGAAACCGTTTTAAATGGTGACCCAAGTATTGCCATTTACGCAGCAGCTAAGCCCGATTTTGTAGTTGAAGATCCGCAAGTAAGTATTAGCCCTTCAGTAATTTCTGTGAATGATAATCAATTTACAGTGAAAGCCTACTTGTATAATGTAGGTAAAGCAACGGGTGACTCTGTAACAGCTTTGGTAAGACGTCAATATCCTGATGGTAGTTTGCAAACAATTTACAACCAACGCATTAAAAGTGTGCGTTACATGGATTCAATTAGTTTGAACGTGCCAATTATTGCTACTAGAGATAAAGGCAATAATGCTATTATTGTAAGTATTGATAGCGATAACAAATACGATGAACAAAATGAAGTGAATAACAGTATTACCAAGCAGTTTATAATTTTTGATGATGCAGTAACTACGGTGTATCCATTGAATCACGCAATAGTGAATAAGCCTATTATTAAGTTGATTGCTTCTACAGCCAATCCATTAAGTACTCAGCGTAATTATGTGATGGATATTGATACCACTGAATTGTTCAATTCTAGTTTTAAAGTCACTAAAAACTTAGCGTCAGTTGGTGGTGCACTAGAGTTTGATCTTGGCTTTAGTTTTAAAGATAGTACCGTATATTATTGGCGTGTTGCGCAAGTGCCTACAAGCGGTAGCTATGTGTATAGCAAAAGCAGTTTTATTTATTTGGCAAATGCAAATTCACCTGGGTTTAATCAATCGCACGTGTATCAGCAAACGCATAGTACGCTTAACCAAATAAGTATTGATACAGTAAAACGTAAGTTTAATTTTACCCCAAATCCTACAAAAATAACCGTACGCAATGCTGTGTATCCTTATGGTAGCGATGCAGAAATTAATTATTCGGTTGCAATTAACGATAATATTAACCCTGCAATTAAAGGTGCGTCATATAGGGCTACTAATATTACGTTCAATGTGTTTGATTCTGTGAGTTTAAAAGCCATGTTTAATACCAACTCTGGTCAGCCTGGTCAATATGGCTCATTAGCTGGGCAAGCTGGGGCTAATTCTGGTCGTGAATATGATTTTGCATTTGCTACCAACAACGCAACTGATAGAAAGAAGGCAATGGATTTTATGGATAATATTATTCCATCTGGTGCTTATGTGGTGGTAAGGTCTATGATTATTGAACCTTTTGGTTACGATTTTGCCAATGATTTGAAGCAAGATGAAAGCGTTTACGGTACTGGTAATAGTTTATACCATCGCTTAAAAAATGCAGGTTTTGCAGATATTGATTCATTTAACAGACCAAGAAGTTTTGTATTTATTTATCGCAAAGGCGGTAGTGGTTTTGTGCCAGTATATAAATTTTCTGTAGATAAATATGACAAGGTAGTGCTTGATGCAACTGTAACACCTTTGCACAATACTGGTAGTATTCTTTCGCCGTTGTTTGGCAAAGCGCAGCAATGGAAACAATTGGTATTTGCAGGTACAAGAACTGATGCTAGCGATATTGTAAAAGTTCAGGTACTTGGCACTAAAGTAAATGCTACGGTAGCAGATACTTTGTTCACAGTCAATGAAACGCAGACTACTGTTGATTTATCTAGCGTTAATGCAATTACTTACCCTTACTTGCAATTGTATGTAACCCTTACCGATACCGTAAAATTGAACCCTTATCAGTTTAAATATTGGCGCTTTTTGTACAATCCTATACCAGAAGGCGCTATTGCACCAAACATTAAATACACATTTAAAGACACGCTTGAGGCAGGCGAAAATTTAAACCTTGGCTTAGCGTTTAAAAATATTAGTGACGTGGCTTTTCCTGATAGTATTTTGGTGAAAATGCAAATAGTGGATAAAAACAATACTACCACAACCTTACCGCCTACTAGACTGAAGAAGATTGTTTCAGGCGATACAGCAATGGTAGTAGCAACCATTAATACCAAAAACTTTAGTGGTACTAATACTTTATTTGTAGATGTAAATCCTGAAAATGCGCAGCCTGAGCAGTATCATTTTAACAACTTTGTGTACAAGAATTTTGTGGTGAAGAATGATATCATCAAGCCAATATTGGATGTAACATTTGATGGGGTACACATTTTAAACAATGATATTGTAGCTGCCAAGCCAGCCATACACATCAAGTTGAAAGACGAGTCGATGTATCAGGCATTAGACGATACATCTTTAATGGCGTTGCAATTACGTTTTCCAGATAATTCGTTGCGTAAGTACCGCTTTAATACTGATACTTTGCGCTTTACAGCCGCCAATTTATCTAGTGGCGAAAATGCTGCTACCATTGATTTTACACCTTATTTATTACTTGATGGTAAGTACGAATTGATAGTAACGGGTAAAGATAAAAATGGCAATACTTCTGGTTCGCAAGAATACCGTGTAACATTTACTGTGTACAATAAAGCCATGATAAGTAATGTGTTTAACTATCCAAATCCATTTACAACCTCTACAGCTTTTGCCTTTACACTTACAGGTACGGTAATACCACAGAACATTAAAATTCAAATATTAACTGTAACAGGTAAAATAGTGAGAGAAATCACGAAAGACGAATTAGGGCCTTTGCACATTGGAAATAATATCACCGAGTTTAAATGGGATGGCACAGATATGTATGGTAGTAAATTGGGTAATGGTGTGTATTTGTATCGTGTAGTTACCAATTTAAATGGCAGCAACTTAGAGAAGTTTAATGTACCTACAGATAAAGCCAATAGCACCGATGCTTACTTTAAAGCAGGCTATGGCAAAATGTATTTAATGCGCTAAACTATTAAATGGTTAATCATTAAACTATCAACAGCCAACGCTGTTATTATTCGTTTATTTGCGGCAAATGGAATTAGTATTATGAGACAAGTAGGTATTGGTACACGTGTTATAAATTTTTTAGTAGATACAATTTTGATAGCCATTATTGCCTATTTCATTGCAAAAGGGTATAGGTCCTATGTGTATTACTACGGCTATAAAGGGCATAATTTTGCTTTCTTTTTCTGGTGTACGTTATTTGTTTACTATACTTTATTTGAAGCTATTTTTCTTCGTACACCAGGTAAATTTCTCAGCTATTCTAAAGTGGTAAGCAATAATGGTAAACGACCAAATATCTTGCAGATACTCGTTCGTAGCTTAGTACGTGTTACCATTATAGATTTGTTTTTTCAAC
Source organism: Parasediminibacterium sp. HNIBRBA5674 (assembly GCF_056745525.1). Classification (NCBI taxonomy): domain Bacteria; kingdom Pseudomonadati; phylum Bacteroidota; class Chitinophagia; order Chitinophagales; family Chitinophagaceae; genus Parasediminibacterium; species Parasediminibacterium sp. HNIBRBA5674. The sequence goes on from NZ_JBQWIE010000037.1 coordinate 15,471, forward strand.
CTTTGTTAAACAAAACCTTGCACGACTATTTAAGTAAAACAGATGTGGTAGAAGTGTAACTTACGTGAAATGAGAGACGTGGAAAGTAAATAAAATAATGTTTGATTTATAGCAACGTACTTCTTTTAATAGTCACTATTTCTCCATTTAGTTTTTCTATTGTAATGGTAGGTTCTTTGTATTGATACGTCCAAAGTAAATACTCGCATTCACTAGTAAAATCAGCGTATTTTTTACCGTTTACAGCTTTCACAGTCTCACCGATATTTAATGTTGTTGCAGTTGTATTCGAACTCATGTTTTTGCCCGATATCACAAATTTCCCATCTTGCATGGTTACTCTCGCATCAAATTGATTTAATGGTGCAATAGCTTCATTTTTTAGCAATAAGTGCATTGTATTGGTGCTGAAATTAAATACCATTTGCTTGCAACAGCCATTAAAAAATTGTACTCCAAGCTTGGTATCTGTTTTAGCACTCAAACTAACTGGTACTTTGGTAAATAATGTGTTATTAAAGTACACGCTATCAGCTATAAAATAAGTAATGTCATCGGGCTTACCTAAGCCCATTAGGCCCATGGTAGAAGTAATGTGTTGATTGGCTTTTTGCTGACTGATTTTATATTTTGCCTCAGCATCTAGTACTTCAATATTTTGATTTACATCAAATATTTGTGTAAAGCCCATATCTATCAAGCAGTTTGAATAGTTGTTGCCATTAACAGCAAAGTTGATATGCGGTCTGCCGCCCTTATAGGTTACTGGCCATGTTATCATTGTGTTATCAGTATCAAAAGCCTTATTAGATATGTACAATACTTGCTTTTGAAAATCAATTTTCCAGTTGAATTTCTTAATCACATCTTGCCCAAGTAATACCAAATTGGCACAGTTTAAATACTGCATATCGTAGCTAAGACCTTTAAAATTGGTCACTTTTTTATTGCCTATTGCTAGCGTTTGTATAAAAGTGTTGTCTATTTTGGCTACTTGTTGGTTTGCATCTTTTACTTTACGTTGACCACCTAGCAATTCAATATTTGCGGCTGTATTAGTGTTAGTGTTCGATACGGTGGTCGTAGCACCTGTATCAAAAGCAAAGTCAATAGGTACGCCATTAATGCTGCCTTTAAACACCAGTAAACGCTTTTCTAAGCTAAATGGTATAGTATCTATTTCGGCTTGCTGCGCAAATACATTTGCACCTAATAATAGGCTGCCTATAATACTTGTAAACAAATGTTTCATGACGTGACATTCTGATGAAAAGGAAATAATATCAAGTCTTTCAAGGTGGGTTTTATAAGAACGGAAAATTACAAATGAAATTGTTGTTTGACGTAGAGGTGTTTTTTGTTGATGAATTTGTTTTATGTTATCCAATACTTACAGCCTGTTTTAGTTGAAACACATTGCCTTCTGCATCTTTACCATCGCATATTAAAAATGGATAGTTAGGGTAAGTTTTTATCTCGCCAATGCTTACTTGTTGCGTTTTAAGTTGGGCTTGAAGCGCTGCAATATTATCTACTGCAAATACCAATTTTACATTCGTTTCGGTAATAGTTTCATCTATATAATCTGCACCTATTTTATGCAAACCAATACCGCAGCCACCCGCTTGCAGCAGCACCCATTCGTTGGTAATTTCTTCTACCACAGTAAATGAAAAGTTGCTGGTGTAAAACTGTTTTAAAGCAGCAACATCTTTTACAAACAATACAATGTTATCGAGTGTTGTGGGCATATGTTTGAAGTGTTTTCGTTGGGTTCTTTGCCTAATTCTTGGCTTACTCATTCAAAATTTCTTTAGATTTTTTATTCATTTCTACTAAAGTAAAATTGTAAAAGCTACTTATGCCAAACAATGTGAGATATACAAATTTTAATAGACAATACATTACACCTGTTTGATAGCTACATATTACTAGACCTTTAAAAAACTTTAATAGTTCATCTTTATGTATTTCTTTAAAACTTTTAACAAATGAATATCCCTGTAATTTATAAGTGTGCTTATCAAAAATTAGAGGGAAACTAAGAAGAAGAATACATAAAATGGCTATAATGATTAGGTAGCTACCAATGGTTATAAATTGTTCTGAGAAATTCTTTTTTCTTTTATAGAATGCCTTTTGTTGTATAGTTGAAAATGACTTGTTTGAGTCAATGTTTAAAAACTTATCAAAAACACTAATAATTACACTCATAAATAAGCCTATAAAAATCGAAAGTGAGGCAATAATATATCCTATGAAATTACTGTTAAAACCTTCTTTTAAGAAAAAATTACTCGCCATAGCTACAATAAGTATTCCCCATTGGTATGGATATAAGTAAATAATGGGCTTATTTTCTACTCCATTTATGTCTTTAGATTGCCATTCTTTGGCTTTAGAAAGTAAAATTTTTAAGTATCCCATCTTATGCTTTGATTTTGTTCTCAGGTGTTATTTCATCCATAATTATTTGCTGAAACTCTAAACAGAATTCTCTTAATTCCTCAAAATTTGGTATTCCTAATTCGTTTATAGAGATCCCATGCTGTTCAAGATAAATAACGGGCTTTATATCGTTCTCGTCCTTATTTAATTTGAAGTTACAGTTTTTTCCTGTTTCTTGATTTGTAATAACTGCCTTGCTTTCATCAAAGTATTTTAGCTCTTTATCCTTAAAAGATATTTTACCCAATGCACTTCTTAACTTCTGAAGTATATCTTTTTTTACTGGGTTCTTTGCTGTAGCTTCTACTTTAATTACAAACTCTTGTTCTATATCTTCACTTGTTTCTTCTGAATAAAGAGGGATTAAAAAACTACTTGTGTACGAGATTGATTTTATAGCACTTGATTTGTTGAATTGATCTATAATATTTTGCGGATAAAATCTTTCAATTTTTGCTTTTTTATACAGATTTTCTTGAGAAAAGAAACTTGAAAAGAAATCTTTCAAGACATCAGTTATGTTGTCATCAGTATAACTCTGAATCATTAAAACCCCTTTTGAGTTATCCAAAGGAAAATGAAGATAAAAGAAGAATCTATCAAGAATTATATCATTCGGGTCAACTTTTTCCTTTTCAATTTTTTTATCTAATGAAGATTTGGCTCTTTGCTGTCCCCATCTACCACCTTCTAGAAAGCCTGAAATAGATGAGTGGTTAGAGTTGGGAATAATTGATGGATTCACAAGTTCATTTGATGGTCTGGTATCATAGGCACCAAAAGCTTTTTTTCTTTTATCGTCGGCAATAAAATCTTGAGTGTCTGTTTTGTTAATAAACCTTTTTAAAATTTCTAGCGTGAAGTGCGTATCATCATCATCTCGGTTAAGTTTTTGTTTTTCGTTTTCTACTACTTGAGTATTTATAATAAAGTCCTTGAACGTACTACCAATTTTTTTATCTATCGGTTTTAGTTCAATTTTGAATACTTCTAGTTTAGGTTCATGTGCCATGTTCTATTTTTATTTTTATTTTAAATGATTACCCTCCTTTTTCTCACTCGCACTTTTACCGCTACCACCTTGGTCTACAATTATTCTTGCTGCTTGGTAGGCATCGTAAAAGTCAGGGGCTTTGGTTTTAAGTACAGTTACTAAATTATCTAGTTGGTTTAGTAGTATACTGTCGGCTTCTTTAAAGTATTTGGTAATATTGGCTCTAACGGTTTTGGTATCTATAATATGCTTGCGTGGGCTACCAATTTTTTCAGTAAAACTTGCAATGCTGCTAGATAGTGTATCTTGGTCAGCTTGTGCAATACCATAATCTGCAAGGGCTGTAAGATGTTGCCCACCAAGGTCGTGTATGTGAAGGCAAATGTCGTCTGCATCGGTTTCTTTACAGCTTAGTATATCGTCTTTTACAATGTCTGTTTCGGCTATTAAAGTTGCATTGTTTGTTGCATGTGCGTAGGCTTTCAAGGCGCTTACTACGGTAATAGCAATGTCTGCCATAGCTATTCGCTTAGCAAGTTTTTCGTCAGTAATCCCTGTAACACCGCCTTGCAGTAAGGTATTGCTATCGTTAATATTTTTTACTAGCCCTTTAAATTTTGTGTAGGCACTGCTAAATGCAGGTAGGGTAGTGTAGGCAGTTGCATGTTGGTCGCACACATTGGTTACGGCAATAAACATGCGCAGTTTGGGTACTTTGTTGTTGTTCATGGCTGTTGTTTATATTTTTGTATAGTTATTGATGGTACTAAGTTCGTGCAAATATTTTACATTACAATACTTTAAGTTGTAATTTTTTTAAAATTATTTACCATGTGTGTTAGGCTATTAGAAAAATGCGTCAGGCAAAAATATATTACCGTCAGGAATCAAGTAAAGTGCCTTGTGTTTAAAAATATCATCGTTTAGTAGTATGTAAATCTGATTTTGTTATAACATATAGCTATTGGGTAACAAGTAAAGTATCTTAGGTAACATTATATAATGTTCAGGCAATATGCAAATTGTCTCAGGCAAGTATATATGGGCATTGGTAATTATTTAAATGGCGTATTGCCTATAAAAATTCGCTTAGATAAAAGCTCCAAAAAGTATCTAACCGCCGCAGTGTGCGACGCAACTATAGCATCATAGTAGTGCTACCGTTGGTATCATGATAAATAAAAAAGCTTGCCGATGGCAAGCTTCTGATATGGATTATTTTATTAAAATATTATGCTTCAACAAATTGCTGTACAATGTGATTGTTAGTAGCAAAAAGTTCAGCAGGAATTTCTATTGAATTGATTAATTTTTCTTCAAGTACATTGGCAAATGCTTCAAAGTAAGCAACTACATCTTCACGAACGTTACGCTTAAGCCAGCGAAAGCCACCTTCTAAATTGTTTAAAATTTCACGGTCTTCTAGGTATTCAATATTGTGAATATCTGTAGGCGTTAAACCCAATTTTTCTAGCTTGTTGATTAGTAGATTAACAGGTGCATTGGTGGTAGGGCAGTAGTCTTCTGCAAGTTCTGTCCATTCACCTATACCTGTTTGTGCGTAGGTTAAAATTTCTTCTTTTGAAAGTTGGGTAACTACTTGCAATAAATTGCCACAATTGCAACTGCCATGGTTGCCCCAAGCGTAATGATTGCCTGATTTTAAGCGACTTGCGGTGTCTCTTAAAGCTTGTATTAATTGCAAATTTGGATGTGCCATACGATTGTCTTTTTGATATAAACATTCATTTGAAGCACAAAGTTGGCTGATAACCGTTTTACAAGCATCATTTGTTTAAAGCACTATTGCTGCTTGTATACATTAATTAAACTGCAAGGCTGGTAAGCGATAATGTTGGCTATCGTACACAAACAATTCTTCTATGGTGTAAGTCCAATATTTATAAAGTGGTGTTTTGGCCAAATAGCTATCTGCCTTGGCTTTACTTTCTGTGTTAAGGGTTATCCAGCAGGTTTGGGTTTCCATGCTTACGGCATAGCTATCTATAATGCCTTTGTTCATTAAAAAGTTAATGTAGGTACGATGAGCTGGCACTAGGGTCATAAAATCTTCATCCATCGTAAATTTAATTATCGCCTGAAACTTGTTCATAGTCTTACATTTAATCTGGTAATAAAATTAACAACTATTGTGCTTGATATGTTTCAGATGGCAAACTGACAATTATCTGACTAATGTACTGTAGTTATTGCAGTAATTTGCAAAACTTTAAAAATAAATATCGATGGTAAAAACAATTGCACTTTTAGCTTGCTCAAACATATTTATGACTTTTGCATGGTATGGCTTTTTAAAAGACACAGGTATGCCTTTGTGGAAAGCAATTTTACTTAGCTGGGGCATTGCATTTTTTGAATATTGCTTAATGGTGCCAGCTAACAGGGCTGGATTTACAAGTGGGTTAAATAGCTTTCAGCTGAAAATAACCCAAGAAGTGATTACACTAATAGTGTTTTCAGTATTTGCAGTATTGTATTTAAAAGAGCCATTTCAAATGAAATACCTGATTAGCTTTTTATTTATACTTGGTGCTGTTTATTTTGCATTTAAAAAGTAGGGTTTTAACTTACCACATAGGCACAGAAGGTACATATTTATTTAAAACTCGCTACTTTCTTATGTGACTATGAGTCTATGTGGTGAAAATTATATATTTATGAGAATAATTTCAGGAAAATATGGTGGTAGACGTATAGCACCGCCGGCAAATATGCCACATACAAGACCTACAACTGATATAGCAAAAAGTGGGTTGTTTAATATTTTGCAAAATAGAATAGATTTTGAGGGGCTAAAATGTCTTGATTTGTTTGGTGGTACAGGTTGTATTAGTTACGAATTAGCATCTCGTGGTGCTGAAGATTTAACCATCATTGAGAAAGATAGCACCATGCACAGCTTTATCAAAAAGAATTGTGCAATGCTTGGCATTACCAATGCTAAAGTGCTACAAATGGATGTGTTTAGTTACATGAACACGTGCAATGAACAGTACGATTTTATTTTTGCTGGCCCACCTTATACGCTAGGTACTATTGATGAAATTCCTAAAATAATTATTGAGAAAAAGCTAATTGCAGAAGATGGCTATTTTGTGCTAGAACACACGCCTCGTAATGCTTATGAAGGCTATGCAGGGTTTAGTTTTCAAAGAAATTATGGCACAACGGTGTTTTCGTTTTTTGAGCCAGTTTTATAACACGAATTTTAGCTAATTACACGAATTATTTTTTTATGCGACAACATTCATTGGGCTATTTATACTTAAAGTTTACAATTGTAACGTTTACTTGTTGCTTTTTAGGCATTGCGCTTTGTTGTGTTTTGTATTTGCTTTTGATTAAAGTCTATCCACCCTATACAGAAGAAGGTTATGGCGTAATGCCAGTGTTTCAAACTTTTTTTTCACTCTTTGTCTCTTGCATCGCATTTTTAATTCTTTATTACAAGCTTTGGGTAAAATATGAGTTAATCAGAAAATGGTTAGTTTCTAAATTTAAAAAATGAATTCTCAACAATTAATTTTTATCACAGGTATTGGCACAGGTATAGGTAAAACGGTCGCTAGTGCTGTCGTAACAGAGGCTTTGCAAGCAGATTATTGGAAACCTATTCAAGCTGGTTTTGATGATGGTACAGATGCATTGGCAGTTAAAGATTTAATTAGCAATTCGCAAACCATCATTCATCAAGAAATGTACAAATTGGCTTTACCTGCTTCACCACATATTGCTGCAAGGCAAGAAGGTATAAGTATTGATATCGCTAATATCGTAAACCAGCAACCAGTAACTAGTAACGAGCATCTAGTAATAGAAGGCGCTGGTGGTATTATGGTGCCAGTAAATGATAATGAATTTATTATTGACGTAATTAAGCAATTAAAAACTAAAGTAATTTTGGTAAGTAGGAATTATCTTGGTAGCATCAACCACTCGCTTTTAACCGCTAATATTTGCAAACAACGTGGCATAGATGTTTTGGGCTGGATTTTTAACGACCAATATTTAGACTATGAACATGAAATAGTCAACTGGTCTGGCTATCCTAAAATTGGTTCAATACCTTTTGCAGAAACATTAGACAAGCAGTTTGTAAAAACGCAAGCAGGTGCTATCAGATTATCTTTACAGCAATTATTATGACAAAAGCTGAACTAAGAACCATTTACAAACAAAAGCGTCTGGATATTTCATCTAAAGAAAAGTTGAAATTGGATGACTTGCTGTTGCTGCAATTGCAAACGTTTAGTTTTGATGGTATTAAAACTTTGCTCACATATTGGCCAATGGCAAATATGGCAGAACCCAATACGCACTTATATTCTAGCTATTTAAGGCATATGGTTGAAGGCTTACAAATTACGTATCCTGTAAGCGATTTTACTACCAATACCATGCAAGCAAAATTGATAGATGCGGATACGGTTTACACAACTAATAGTTATGGTATTACAGAGCCAAAAGAAGGCGAAACTATTAATCCAATTGACGTTGATTTAGTGTTTGTGCCATTGTTGGTATGTGATAAAGAAGGTTATAGAGTTGGTTATGGTAAAGGTTTTTATGACAGATTTTTAAACCAATGTAGAGAAGATGTTGCACTAATGGGCTTTAGTTATTTTGAACCAGTAGATGCGATTACAGACAAAAACGAATTTGACATACCTTTAAACTTTTGTATTACGCCAAATGAGGTGTATGAATTTTAACCGCTGATTGACGATGATTTGAATGATTGCCATGATTTTTATTATATAGTGATAGACTTTTAAACAAAGCTTTTCTATGTGTCTATATGCCTATGTGGCGAATAAAATCAGTGTCATCAGCGTTCCTATAAAATTTTATAAATGAACATCAATAATATTTTCCTAAAATCATTTCGCATTGTATTGCTGCCATTTGCAATTGCTTATGGTGCGGTAATTATTATCAGAAATTGGCTGTTTGACAAGAAATATTTGCATTCAGCTACATTCAATTTTCCACTTATTTGCGTAGGCAATATCGCTGTTGGCGGTACGGGCAAAAGCCCAATGGTAGAGTATTTAATTCAGTTATTACACCCACGCTTTGAAATCGCCACTTTAAGCAGAGGTTATAAACGTAAAACCAAAGGCTATGCATTGGCAAATACTAGTACAACAGCATTGGATATTGGTGACGAACCAATGCAGTTTCATTCTAAATTTCCTGATGTTGCAGTTGCAGTAGGTGAAGAACGATTAGTAGCAATACCTCAATTATTACATGACAAACCCAACCTTGACGCAATTATTTTAGACGATGCTTTTCAGCATCGCTCTATAAATGCAGGGCTGAATATTTTATTAACTGAATACAGCAATTTGTACACCCATGATTTCTTTTTGCCCACAGGCGATTTAAGAGACGAATGGGCTTCTGCAAAGCGTAGTCAAATTATTATTGTTACAAAATGTCCCGCCGATTTATCGGATGAGAAAAAGAATAAAATCATTCGTGAATTAAAGCCGCTAAAAAGGCAGCATATTTTTTTTACAACCATTGAATATGGTGTGCCCTATCATATTTACAACCAAACTAAAAAGCCCATAACGCAAGACATAGAAGTGTATTTGGTGTGCGGTATTGCCAATCCAAAACCTATTAAAGAATATTTGCTAGAACATGCTTACACGTACTACCAAAAAAACTACAACGACCATCATATTTTCACAATTGATGATTTACAAGAAATAAAATCTAAATTTGATGAAATTGATGCTGAGAATAAATTGATTCTCACGACAGAAAAAGACGCAGTGCGATTGGTGAAATTTACTGAACAGCTAGAAAATTTACCATTGTATGTGTTGCCTATTAAACACAAGTTTTTGTTCAGTGAGGGGCAAAAATTTGATGATTTAGTAGTGAATTTTATAAAAAGCTATCCCAAAGTTTTAGCTGATAACTTTGACATTAGTTAACACAAGATTTAATTGAATTGCCTTTATCAAGAATCATGGTCATCATTAAAATCATAATCATCAGCGGTTAAATTTATGAGTAAAAGTAAAAAGAGTAAAACCAAAACGCCTACTAAAACCACAAAGCATACATCGCCTTCTTTATTGGTAAAAGGTGCTTTAGAAATTACACGCAGTGGTATTGGTTATGTGTTAATTGAAGATAAAAGTGGTGATGTATTGGTGCGTCCAGGCGATTTTAATACGGCTTTAAACGGTGACATTGTGATGGTGAAAATCATCAAGGAAAACTCTGTAACAAAAAAGAAAGAGGGTAAGATTACTGAGGTTGTAACACGTAAGCAAAACGAGTTTATCGGTCATATTCAACTATCAACCAACTATGCGTTTTTTGTGCCAGATACAGATAAGCCCATGCCTGATTTGTTTATTCCTTTAAATAAATTAAATGGTGCAAAAAATAAAGACAAAGTAGTTGCACGACTAGTAGAATGGGGTAAAGGCGACAAAAAACCAATTGGTGAAGTTGTAAGCTTAATGGAAGCAGGTGATGAGAATGATGGTGCGATGAAAGAGTTATTGGCAGAAGCTGGTTTTCCATTGTCATTTACCAAAGAAGTAATGGACGAAGCGATGGCGCTAACCGATGAAATTAGTAGCCTAGAAGTAAGTAAACGTAAGGATTGTAGAGATATTTTAACCTTTACCATCGACCCTGTAGATGCTAAAGATTTTGATGATGCGTTGTCTATTCGCAAGCTTAAAAATGGCAACTACGAAATTGGTGTTCACATTGCAGATGTAAGCCATTTTGTACAGCCAGAAACGGCTTTAGATGAAGAAGCTTACAAACGTGCAACTTCTGTGTATTTGCCAGATAGAGTAAACCCAATGTTGCCTGAACGTATTTCAAATGAGTTGTGTTCTTTGCGTCCACATGAAGATAAATTTACGTTCTCTGCTATTTTTCAATTAACGCCAAAAGGCGAGGTTAAACAATATTGGTTGGGTAAAACATTTATCCATTCAAATCACCGTTTTACCTACGAGGATGTACAAGAAATTATAGAAACCAAAGAAGGGCCTTTTAAAGAGGAAATTTTGTTGTTAAATAGTATGGCACAAAATATTCGTAAAGAGCGTTTTAAAGTTGGTGCTATCAATTTTTCATCACAAGAAGTTCGCTTTAAACTAGATGATAAAGGCAAGCCAATTGCAGTCGTAGTAAAAGAAAGCAAAGAATCGCATCAATTGATTGAAGAGTTCATGCTTTTGGCCAATAAAACCGTTGCAGAAAATGTATTTAAAACAGAGGTAAACGGTAAGCCAATACCTTTTCCATATCGTGTACACGACCAACCAGATGCTAAAAAATTACAACCATTTATTGAGTTTGCAAGGCGTTACGGTCATCAATTTAATATCAATTCGCCAGAAAAAATTGCAGAAAGTTTCAATCAAATGTTGGCCAATGTTCAAGGCAAGCCAGAACAGCATGTGCTTGAACAATTGGGTATAAGAACCATGGCTAAAGCCGCTTATACAACCAAGGATATTGGTCACTATGGTCTAGCTTTTGAGCATTATTGCCATTTTACCTCACCTATTCGTCGTTATCCAGATGTGTTGGTGCACCGTGTTTTGCAAAGCATTATTGAAGGCAAACCCTTTTTAGACAAAAAAATGGAGGAAAAATGTAAGCACACCAGCGAACGTGAACGTAGCGCCATGGAATGCGAACGTGCAGGCAATAAGTACAAGCAAGTTGAGTTTATGCGTGACCATGTAGGCGAAGAATTTGAAGGTGTAATTAGTGGTGTGGCTGCTTTTGGCTTTTTTGTAGAAACTGTTTTACACAAGTGCGAAGGCATGGTAAGCACCATCAGTCTTAGCGAAATCGATGATTTTAGATTGGTAGAAGGCGATTATAGCTTGGTGGGTTTACGTAGCGGTCGTAAATTTAAAATGGGTGATAAAGTTTGGATTCAAGTTGTTTCGGCAAATCTTGATAAGCGTCAACTTGATTACATGTGGGTAAACAAACCAACTGTAGAAGTTGAAGCAACAGTCATTACTGAAAAACCTGCTAAGAAAGCCGCTAAGCCAAGAGCTAAAAAAGCAAAAGAGTAGACTTTTGTAACCAGCATTTGTAGTACTATGTAGCATCTGCAAGTTTATATTGAGCTTGCGAAATACCTTTTATACGGTTAAATACTTTGCTGCTCAGCTAGACTTGAAAAGTTTACTTTTCCCACTTTTGTAAAATAACTGGGCATTTTAGTTGCGTTATAAGCTCTTATTTTAAAAATGAGCCTATATTTTTTGCAAAATGCCCTCTTTTTTCAAAAATCTTCCCATTTCGCATTTTATCAAGGCTCTTTTTTTTAATAACTGGTTATTTCATTTTCAAAATATGTAGTTATTTTAATTTGTCGGTTGTAGTTACTAAATTATTGGCATCTTTTGTGTATAAAGCATCATTTCATATATATTTAATGTCATTTTTTTACATTAATAGCCAAAATCGCTTTATTTTACAAATTATTATTAGAAAAAAATACTTCATGAAGAAATCTATAGCTGTTGCCATCTTTACAGTACTTGGTTTTAGTGCATCTGCACAAGACATCAATACTATCATCAACGCAAAAGAAGTTGAACGTATTGAGAAAATTTTGTCAGCAGATGATATGCAGGGTAGAAGAGCATTTACACCTGCAGCAGATAAAGCCGCAGCGTTTATTGCAGAAGAATTTAAGAAAACAGGTTTGGCCACACTAAATGCTACAGGTACATATTTACAAAGTTTCGCCATGATTAAAGCGAAATTTATTAGTGCTACTTGCACCTTCGATGGTACAACTATTGACACTAAAAATGTGATAGCTGTTACGTCAAAGCCAGAACTAATCATCACTGAAAATTCAGGATTTCAAAAAGTACAAATTGCTGCTGGCGCTAATTTCTTTGGCGAAGCCAGAAAATATGCTCAATCGGGTAAAAATTATGTTGTAATTGTTGATACATCATTTGGTAAGAATTTTGGTCGTTTAACCGGGCTTAAAAATTCCATGTTTAAATCAGAAACAAGTGTCGTTTTTGTTTTATCGGCAAGCAATCCTTCTACTTACACAATTACAGCCAAGCATGAAATTATTGAGCAAAAATTAGCCAATGTGGTTGGTGTTTTGCCAGGTAAAAGCAAACCAACTGAATATGTTATTTTCTCTGGTCATTACGATCATTTAGGTGTTGGTTCACCACGTGAAGGCGAAAAACACGACGATAAAGATTCTATTTACAACGGTGCAAATGACGATGCAGCAGGTACTACAGCAGTTATCATGTTGGCTAAATATTACAAAGCATTAAACAACAACGAACGAACCTTAATTTTTGCAGCATTTACAGCTGAAGAAGTAGGTGGCTTTGGCGCAACTTATTTCTCAAAGCAATTTGTGCCCGAGCAAGTAATGGCCATGTTTAATATTGAAATGATTGGTACAGAAAGTAAATGGGGCACTAATTCTGCTTACATTACTGGGTATGAAAAAACAGACATGGGTAAAATTTTGCAAGCTAACTTGCAAGGTTCTGCGTTTACTTTTTATCCTGATCCCTACATCAAAGAAAACTTGTTTTACCGTTCAGATAATGCAACACTTGCAAGATTAGGCGTACCTGCACATACCATTTCTACATCAAAAATGGATAGCGAACCGAATTATCATAAAGTAAGTGATGAAATAGGCACACTTGACATGAATAACATGGCTGAAATTATTAAAGCAATAGCGGTAAGTGCTAAAGGTATTGTTGCTGGTAAAGACACGCCAAGCAGAGTGGATATGAGCGCTTTAAACTAAGTTCTGGTTAATTGAAAAGGCATTTATGTAAAATGTCGTCATCTTGGATATGGCAAAAATTATAGATTAGCTTACTATATTTTTTAACAATTTGTTTTATTACATTTGCTAAGACGAAATGCAAAATACGCTTCAAAACATACCTAAACGATCTGCGGCCTTTGTTGCCAATTTTAAAGGTAATATCTATCCTCGAGCCCAAAAACAACCACAAAAAAAGTTGTCATGCCTATTGGTAAATCCTGATGTTGTGGCCAAAGAGTTAATTAAAAAGCCTTCTTTCAATAGTAAATTTACGTACAATATTTGGTCAGGCCCAATGGATAATAAGCTGATTAAATATTTAAAGAAAAATAATTATTCCTACATAGTTATAGATAAATGGATTAGTGAAGATGCGATTACACATTTCCTAGACTTAATTCGTTTTCACGACGTTAACAATGGTAAAATTATAAATATCGTTTCATTTTATGAGAAAGTGACACATTGTAGCCCAATGTTATACATGAACGATTATTCTGAAAATAATCCCGATGATTTAGTCGTTCGTCCGAGCCAAGGTTTTCTAAGTATGAAAAGAACTATTGACGTTCTTGTATCATCTTTGGCTTTACCTATTGCTGTGCCCATTATGTTATTAGCTTTTGTAGCCACTTGGTTATCATCTAAAGGGCCTGTTTTGTTTAAACAGCAAAGGGTTGGTTTTAATGGTAAAGTGTTTACTATTTACAAAATCCGTACAATGGTACACAATCCTGTAGGTTATAATGCACCTACAGTTAAAGGTGATTCTCGTATTACTAAAGTTGGTAAAATTCTTCGAAAAACCAAGATTGACGAGTTGCCTCAATTTTTAAATGTTCTAAGAGGTGAAATGAGTTTAATAGGCCCAAGACCAGAAAAAAAGGATATAGTAGACAGATTTGAAGCAGAAAATGTTTTTTACAAATATCGCCACATTGTAAAACCTGGTATTACAGGTTGGGCACAAGTCAATTATCCAACAGCTACCCCTGAGGAAACTTTACAAAAACTTGAATACGATTTGTACTATATCAATCACATTTCTTTAAAGTTAGAAATACAAATTATTTTAAAAACCGCTGGTGTAATTACTACGCTTGACAGTCTTTAATGCTTTCTCAAAATCTTCTTTTTTTGCTGCCATTTTTACTTGTGAATAGTGATAATCTTGCCTAGATTAATACCTTTTGTCAATTTATTATTTTTAAGCCTGCAAATGCTTGAAAACTGTGGATAAACCCGTGTAAAAATCACACGCTTTATTGACTATTTAAACAGCTAAAAAGCTATCTTCGCCAACCTTGTTTTTTAAGGTAAAATATACTCATAGCAAAGAAATTAAGTTATAATCTGCAATGGAAGACATTACGCCACAATTGCCCGAACAAACGAACGATAACGACCGCATTATTTCGGTGAATATTGAAGAACAAATGAAGACTGCCTATATCGACTACTCAATGTCGGTGATAGTAGGTAGGGCCTTGCCAGATGTTAGAGATGGTTTTAAACCAGTACACCGTCGTGTGTTGTACGGTATGAACGAACTAGGTAATGCTAGCAATAAGCCCTATAAAAAATCTGCCCGTATTGTAGGTGAGGTAATGGGTAAGTTTCACCCCCATGGTGATGCTTCTATCTATGACACACTTGTACGTATGGCGCAAGATTGGACGATGCGCTACAAAATGGTAGATAGCCAAGGTAACTTTGGTAACCAAGATGGTGACCCACCAGCAGCCATGCGTTATACAGAGGTACGTTTAGAGAAGTTTGCAGAAGCCATGCTAGAAGACTTGGAAAAAGAGACTGTAGACTTTCAATTAAACTTTGATGATAGCTTAGAAGAACCTACCGTTTTACCTACAAAAATTCCGCAATTATTGGTAAATGGGTCTAGTGGTATTGCCGTAGGTATGGCTACCAATATGATGCCTCACAACTTGAGTGAAGTAGTAGACGGTTGCGTTGCTTATATTGATAATCAGGAAATTACTGGCGAAGAATTAATTAATTACGTAAAAGCACCTGATTTTCCAACAGCTGGTATTATTTACGGTATGGAAGGCGTGAAAGATGCCTTGTTAACTGGCCGTGGTAGAGTTGTTTTGCGTGGCAAATGTCATGTGGATACAAAAGCTAGTGGTAGAGAGCAAATTATTATTACAGAAGTGCCTTACCAAGTAGGTTTAGATGCTTTGACTAATAAAATTGGTCAGCTAGTAAATGACAAAACCATTGAAGGTATTGCTCACGTGAATAATGAGAGTAACCAACGTGAAGGTAACCGTATTGTTATTGACTTAAAGCGTGACGCTGTAGCTCAAGTAATTATTAACCAACTTTATAAGTTCACCGAGTTTCAAACAAGCTATGGTATAAACAATGTAGCTATTAGTAAAGGGCGTCCTAAAATAATGAGCTTAAGAGACTTAATAGTTGAGTTCATTGAGTTTAGAATGGAGGTTGTAATTCGTAGAACGAAATTTGAATTACGCAAAGCCGAGGAACGTGCACATATTTTAGAAGGCTATTTAAAAGCTTTAGACCATTTAGACGAAGTAATTAAACTAATTCGCAGTAGTAGAACACCTGATGATGCGAAAGAAGCTTTAATTTCTAAGAGTAAAGAAGAAAAATGGTACATCAGCCAAGAGTTATTTGGCGAAGTAACCGAAGAACTTTACAGACAAGAACAAGGCTTATCTGACATACAAGCAAAAGCAATTTTAGAATTGCGTCTGCAACGTTTAACAGGCATGGAAAGAGATAAGATTATTGAAGAATTCAATGGTCTTATTCAAACTATTACACGCCTTAAAGCTTTATTGGCTAGCGAACCATTACGTTATGAATTGATTAAAACAGAATTACTTGACATCAAAGCAAGATTTGGTGACGAACGTAAAACGGAAATTCAATACCTAGCTAATGAAATGCGCATGGAGGATTTCATTAAAGATGAAGATGTTGTAATTACAATCTCGCATTTAGGCTATATAAAACGAACTACCGCAACCGATTACCGTCAACAAAAAAGAGGAGGTCGTGGTGCTATAGGTAGCAAAACCCGTGAAGAAGATTATGTAGAACACTTGTTTGTTGCATCTACTCACCATACGATGTTATTTTTTACAGAAAAAGGTCGTTGCTTTTGGATGAAAGTGTACGAAATTACTGAGGGTGAAAAATCTGGTAAGGGCAGAGCGATACAAAATTTGATACAAATACCACAAGACGATAAAGTGCGAGCTATTATTGACGTGAAACGCTTAGATGATAAAGAATTTATTGATTCTCACTACATCGTTTTGTGTACTAAAAAAGGTATTATTAAGAAAACGTCATTGGCAGATTTCAGCCGCCCACGTGCAAATGGTGTAAATGCCATTACAATTAACGAAGGCGATGAATTACTAGAAGCGAAAATGACTGATGGCAATAGCGAAATTATGATGGCTATTAAGAGTGGTAGAGCTATTCGTTTTCCTGAAACCAAAGTACGCCCAACTGGCCGTGGTGCAATAGGTGTAGGTGGTATAGAAGTTGATGATACCAAAGACGAAGTAGTTGGTATGATTTGTGTAAATGCAGAAGATACTACTAAAAATGTGCTAGTTATAAGTGAAAATGGATACGGTAAACGAACGGCTGTAGAAGATTATCGCATTACAAACCGTGGTGGTAAAGGTGTAAAAACCATTAACGTTACTGAGAAAACTGGTAGCTTAGTAGGTATTATGAATGTAAGTGATTCAGAAGATTTAATTATTACTTGTAAGTCTGGTATTACGTTACGTACTTCATTGGCCGCTATTAAAGAATCTGGTAGAGCCACACAAGGTGTAAAAATTATACGTGTAGATTCTAAAGATTCAATTGCTGCTATTTCAAGTATCGAATCGGATGAAGAAGAAACTGTAATAGATGAATCTTTGGTGGTAACTGATGGTGAAGCATTGCCTGTAGATACCAATGAAATAGTAACTGAAGAACCAACAACTTCTGATGATGAACCTGCGCAAACAGATGCAGAAAGCACAGAAGAAACCCCTGATAATCAATAAAAATAACGTTACATGAAAAAAATCGTTGTCTTATCGCTGCTTGCCTTGTCTTTTCAACTAACAAAGGCGCAAGATTTTAAAAAAGTTGAAACCAATATTTTAATCAATCAATATGTGGCAGCAAACACTGAGCTTGAGAAAATAATGGTCGACCCAAAAGCACTCACAAAGCCGGAAACTTATTTGTGGAAAGCTAAAATATATGTTGCCTTTAGTAATGATGCGAAGTTGCAAGCAAAATATCCTGGTGCATTTAGTATTGCTGATGAGGCTTTTAATAAATATCTTCAACTTGACCCATCGTTAAAATTAATAAAGGATAAAAACCACACAGACGTTGCCACCAATTTGTACTCTAGCGCCTACAAAGATGGTGTAAGAACCTTTAATACTAAAATGTGGGATTCTGCTGCAAATTACTTTAAGTATGCAGTAAAGTATAGCGATATTCTTTTCTCTAATAAATTATTAAAAAACGAAGCACCTTTTGACACGACCTCTATTTTGTATGCAGGTTATGCATTGCAAAATGCACAAAAGGTAGATGATGCTATTAAATTTTACTCTCGATTAATGGATGCAAATGTTACCGACGCTAGTTTTGTAGAGGTATACAAATATGTATTATTACAATACATTAAAAAGAACAATAAAACTGCTTTTGATAAATATTTACCAATAGCTAAAAAAGCCTACCCTAAAGAAGAATGGGATGATTACGAGGCAGAATTTATCAACAAAAATTTCTCGCTTTCTGATAAGGTGGCAGCATACGAAAAAGAAGTGGCAGCCGGCACTTTAACTGCTTCAAAATACCTGCAATATGCAGATGTATTTGTGAATATTCCAAAAGAAGACAAGGAGAAAATGGATAGCTTAACACTAGTAGGCTACCAAATGAAAGCTTTAAATGCTTACAAAAAAGCTTGTGAACTAGACCCTAAAGATGGTATTGCACACTATAATGCAGGTATTATTTATTACCAAATATATGGTGTGTATGAAGATAGAACCTTAGAAAACAGAAAAGCATTGAAAGATGCTGTAGCTGCGCATGTGGTAGAAAAAGATCCTAAAAAGAAAGTTGCTGCCGAAGCAAAATATAAAGAGCAAATTGATGCTTTGAAAAAATTAAATACTGACTTAGAAAAGCCAATGACTGAAATGGCAGATGGTTGTATCTCTTACATTGAGAAATCATATTTGATTCTAAAAGACGTGCCTAATTTGGCAAACGGTAAAGACCTAACAGATAAGGAAAAAGTAGAGAGAAGTTGCTTAAGAAAAGCTGTAGACTTTTTGGCAAATATGTATGCTATTAAGCGTGATAAAGCTGCTGGTAAAGATCCTAAAGCTTATGATACTTACGATGCTAAATACAAGTTGTACGATAGCTTACATAAGTAATAGCAGATGTCTAAATAAAAAACCGCCCCAACTTTATTACAAATTGGGGCGGTTTATTGTAAAATATTTTACCATTAATTACATGGTTGTAGCAGCAGTTGGAGCTTCTTTTTGTTTCTTTTGTGCATCCTTCATGGCTTTGTATTTTACACCTAGCAACTTGGTTAATTTCTCTTTTTCTTCATTGTTAATGTCTTTGTTTTTTTCTTTTTTATCAGCTTCGGTAAGCGTAGTGTTTTTTTTAATCTCAGCCCTTTTGGTTTTAGTTTCTTCCATAATGGCTTTGGCTTGCTTTACTTCATCTTCTGTAGCGCCAGCTACTTTAAAGGCAGCATTCAAGTCGTCTTCTGCTTTTTGTTTTTGCTTGGCTTTTTCTTCTTTGCTTAGTTGTGGCTTTGCCGCTTCTTGTGCTTTTACTGAAGCGGTAAGTGCAACTGCCATACATGCAGTAATAAATAGTTTTTTCATGTGGTAACGCTTTGTGTTTGTGAGTAATTAAGACGTTTAAAATATTGAAAGTTTAAATTGGAAAAATAAAAGAATAGATAATTAAGCCCCCCGCAGCTCAACTATTTTTCGCTTTGCAAATACTTACTGCAAGTTACAGAGACCATTTTCTAGTTGGCAGAAGCTTCCTACACTATGTAACATCCATTTTCTTCGCAAAAACAAGCATTCAGCAGTTTTATAGAGCTATTTTGCATGTATCTGCGTGAATGGTAATCAACATTAGCTACATCCTACTTATCTTCATCACGTATAAAATGCCACCTAATGAG